>JAJZRM010000218.1 GCA_021802685.1 Deltaproteobacteria bacterium
GCACGCCGCAGTGGGCGAAGGAGATCTCGCCCGGCCGGGGCGGGATACCTGAAGCTTACAATAATTATCCCATAGTGAACAAAATATATTGCAATTATACGCCGGAAAACCTTATATTTTCAGGGCGTCCCGTCGACATCGGACGTGCAGTAGTGTCCTCGGTGGAGGATCCGGCGGATGCTCGAAAAAAACCTCGCGTCTATTGTGCTGCCCATGTTGTCCACCGGAGAGAACAGGGGGCGCACCTTCCGAGTCTCGTGGATCCACGAAGTCGATACGGACGCACCCGACTGGCCCCTCCGGGTCTTGTTTCGGGATGTCGAAACGGGCAGGCCGCTTATCGAAAGTGCCCACGGCGAGGTCCTGAAACACTGCCCCATCGGGTCGCTTTTCCGAGACGGCCAGCGGTTGGCCGGCGCTCCCCCCCTCGGTGAGATTATCGAGATCTCTGTCGAATCCACGGAACTGAACCTGCGGAGGTGCTGGAGGACCTTCGGAGCCGCGGTCAACGACGTCGAGTACGCCGCAATGTCGAAATTGTTCGGCAAGGGGACAAACGACAAGCACGACCGGGCCAACAAGAACCAACTCTGCCTCTCGTTCGCACAGGGCGCCCGGACTGTCATCTTCCCATGCACCGTCATCGGCGCCTTCTATTACTTCACAACCTCCTCGATGAGGGAGCAGGTTTTCGCGGGAAACCTCGACGGGTTGTTCGAAAGGAATCACACGAAGTACGACCCCGCAACCGATAGCGGAACGATTCTCCTGAAGCCGAACGCCAACAACGACGACGCCTGGGACATCTTCCGGCTATGGCAGAACCCCCATGCTTTGAGTCGATGGAAGTACATCCGGAACTCGATCCGCGGCAAGAGGAGAGCCGAGGAAATGCGGGGCAGGGAATACGCCCGAGTCCCGCTCCTCGCGGATTTCCCCGTCACCGGCGCGATCAGCTTCGAGGTCCGGGCCATCACAATACGCGATCCCGGCTCCCGCATTGAGAAGATCGTCGTGTTGGAGATCCTTTCCGAAGACAGCCCATACGGCTGCAGAATATTGAAGTTGCTTCGACGGAAGTACACTCCATCGAGGGAAATCGAGCCAGTCGACCGCTTCGAGATGCTTCCGGGCAGGCGGGCCCGCATGGTGACGAACACATTGCGGACGCAGACACCGCACACGGGCGTTGAGAGGACAGCAATCGTCGACAAGCGCCCCTCCGATCCGAGGCGCGGGCTGGAAGGGAAGGAACTGGTCCGGGATTACATCCCCGGCGAACCCCAGGAGTACGGGCGCAAAGCCACCGGAGACGTGGAGACGGTCGATCTCAGCGCCGCGAAGGCCGCACCTTACGGCAACCCCGACGTAGCGCCGGCCGTGATCACCACCCGGACCAAATCCTCCCGCGGAAGCGGCGAAGAGGATCAACCGTTCACCATTGAGGATTTCTCCTGGCTGATGGAGGTGCTCAGGACGCAGAAGGGGGTCTTCGATTACGGCACGGGCGAAGGGGGAATGCCCGCGGGGTCCGGTAGAAAAAGGTCCTCCTGCCCCCTTATCGTTGCCTACGACGGGAACCCGGAGACTCCGAGGCGATTCGCGTATGCGACCTTCCGGTACAGAGACCGTTCCGTCTGCCTCGTAGAGATCGACCACGAGGGACTCTCCAATGGTCCGTCCGTCTTCGTGCTGCTGGCGGGGGCGGGCCGCGTATTCGACGAGGAGGATCGCCGAATCCTGCTCAAGGAATTCGTCGCGCGTAACACTTACACCGAAATCGAGAAGTTTCTTCGAGAGGCAAGGGGCATCGGCTTTTCGTGGAAGGTCCATCCAGTGGGCAGGGAGGCGAGCCACTTCGAGCGATGGTGCAGGACGCTTCTGTCCCGGATATCCCCGACCCCAACACCCGATCCTTCGGATACCGACCCGGAAGCACCTAGATCGGGCGAGTTCCCCGCGCCTTCGAGAAACCAAGGGGCTTTCGTCAGATTGAAAGCGCAATAATCTGTTTGGAACTAAAGGGCTTTCTGGTCAATGGCCATTCAGTGAGTAAGCGAGTAGAATGCGCGTGTATGCCATCGCATAAGAACTGTCCGATGGCAGGGGAGACCGCCCGCAAACATGGGGGAGACACTCCGAGCATACCGGCCGTATCTGACGATTTACGTGGCATGGCATCCGCGATTCAGGGCGGGACAGGGAATCGCCGACCGAATCTACTCCCACTTCTGCCGGGACGTCGGACAGCCGATGTCCCGCACCCTCGGCATTCCCGTCTTCTTCCGGAGCACCCCGGCCTCGAAGGAAGCAATACTTCCTCTCGAAATCGCGCTCGACGAATCGAGACATAGCGCCGTTGTTGCGCTTGTCGACGACCACATGGTCAGCGACGACGACTGGTGCCGGTACATCAAGGCCATTTGGCGGAAGACCGGCGGCAGCAGGTCCCCACATCGCCTCTACCCCGTCGCGTTGACCCGAAACGCCTTCAACCTCGATCGAAAGGTTGCGCGGAACAACTTCATCCGTCTGTACGACCACGGAAGGGCAGCCGGCAGTTCTCTCCTTACGAGCACGTTGACCCATGAACTGTGCCGGATTCTTCTCAACCGCCCGCGACTCGCCCAACTCGGTACGGCGGGGAGGGTTCGGTTCAGCCCTGCTCCGATCACGCTTTTCATCAGCCACGCGAAGGCGGACGGGCTCAGGGAAGCGGAGGCCATACAGCGGTACGTCGCAACCGAGACCTCCTTGAAAACGTTCTTCGACGCCCAAGACCTGCCGCCGGGATTCGACTTCGAGACGGAGATCAAGGCCCACGCCGCCCAGTGCGCCCTCATCGCCGTCAAGACGGACGCCTACGCATCCCGGGAGTGGTGCCGGCGCGAGGTGGTTGCCGCGAAGAGGTACGGAAGTCCGCTCATCGTCGTCAACGCCGTTCGGCACGGTGAGGACCGGAGCTTCCCCTACATGGGGAACGTACCGACCGTCCGGTGGACGTCGGCGAGCACCCGTTGCCTCAAGGCCGTCACCGATCTCGCCTTGGCCGAGGTCCTCCGGCACGCCTATTTCAGGGGACACCTTGAAGCGATGAGCCGTTTGGCCGGTCTGCGGGGCAGGAAGGTGTGCCTTTCACGACCCCCGGAGTTGCTCACCTTGCTCCGAATCGGAGGGCCAACGCGCGGGAGCGGCAGGCGACCCGCGACGGTGATCTACCCGGACCCGCCGTTGGGGGACGAGGAGATGGACCTGGTTACCGAGCTTGCGCCGGGAACGGTAATGACGACGCCGACTCAACTGCCGATGAACGGCGGATAAGGACGATGTCTCCCGCGACGCATCCATCGACCCGACCCGCAAGCCGAGCAGGTCTCCTTCTGTCGGGATGGAAAGTTGGCATCTCGATCTCGGAAAGCCCGGACATGGAGAGGCTGGGATTCGGTGGCGTGCACCTTGAGGACGCCATCGTCGAGTTCGCCCGATTCCTTCTGGCCAACGGCGCCGGGCTGGTCTCCGGCGGCGACTTGCGGGTGCGCGGCTTCACGAAGATGCTCTTCCAGGTCGCCGAAGAGTACAACAGAGCCGGTGGTTCACGCCGCGGCGAACGGATCACCGACTACTTGGCTTGGCCTCTTCATCTCACAATAAAACTTCCCGACAGCGAGCGGGCGAAGTGGAAGCAGTCGGCGCATTTTCGCGAAGTCCCCCTGCCGCAAGATCTCCGCGTGGCGCGTAAGACCTATTTGAAACCCGATTCCCCAGAGAACCGTTACGTATGGGCTCGTTCGCTTACGGCGATGCGAGAAGCGATGAACCGCGACACCAACGCCCGCCTGCTCCTTGGCAGCAGGATCGTAGGCTTTCAGGGGAAATACCCAGGCGTTGCGGAAGAAGCTTACCTTGCTCTTCGCGACGGCATCCCGCTGTATCCGGCAGGCGGATTCGGCGGGTGCGCGAAAGCTGTCATCGACGCCCTGCTCGGGAGACGCCCGGAAGCGTTTACCGATACCTTCCAGTTCAAGAACCGCGAATATGCGGCGATGGTCCGGGTTTACAACGACCGGGCGACGGCGACCGCGGGGCCTGGTCTGGAGCCCGTCGACTACGACGGATTAGTGCGGTTCTTCGGAGCGAAAGGCGTCGCGGGCCTCAACAACGGCCTCTCCGCCACGGAGAACAGGAGGCTGTTCGAAACGATCCACGTTCCCGAGATGATCGCCTTGGTGTTGAAAGGTCTGCGATCCTTGCAAGAGGGAAATGCGCGGAACACACGCGGAGGGGGATGACCCCCGACCGGAAGGAGTTCGAACATGCCGTATAACGGGACCAGAAGGAAGGTGTTCATATCCTTCCATCAGCAGGACCAGACGGAGGTCGAGAACTTCGTCGACCTCTGGGCGGAAAGGGAAGGGCTGTTCATCCCCAGGGTCCTGGGGGCATCCGACAACGACGACTTCATCGACAGCGATAACCCCGATTACGTCATGAGCCAGATACGAAACCGGTACCTGGGCGACTCGACGGTGACGATCGTGCTGGTGGGGAGCTGCACCCATAGCAGGAGATACGTCGACTGGGAGCTCAAGGCTTCCCTGCGACAGGGAGAAACCTACAATCCCAACGGGGTCATGGGCATCAGACTTCCCTCCTGCGGAAAATCCGCCCTCCTCCCTCCCAGATTGGAAGAGAACTGGACCAGCGGGCATCGAGACTGCTACGCCAGGTACTGGGTTGCGCCTCGGACGGCGGACGATTTGATCGGTTATATCGAAGACGCCTACAATGCGCGGACGGAGCGGGCACACCTCATTCAAAACGGGTCGCTCATGATGAGGTACAACCGGCGGTGCCAAGTCTGCGGGGTGACCCACTGACGAGCCTGTGCGTCAACGTGGTGCCGATGTGCGCCCGGCGATGGTTCCCGAGGAAGGGCAAAGTTGACTCCCGGTTGACGGAGGATTGTCGATGAAGAAAGGGACAAACCGGGCGGACCTACTTGCCAGCTACGGTGTCGCTTCCTATCGCCTTTCGGAATCCTCCTTTTCCGCGGACGTATGCATCTTCCTATCCTACATTCACATTGACCGCGCAATCGCCGCCTCCATCGGGGACTACATCAAGAACGCCGGTTTCGACATCTACCTGGACTTGAACGATCAGGAGCTCGAAAGGGCCGTCCTGACAAACGACGCCGCCAGGATCACCCGGTGCGTCGAGAACGGGATCAACGCAAGCAGCCACCTGATGTGCCTGGTCTCCGAAGACACGGTACAGTCCTGGTGGGTGCCCTACGAAATTGGGTTCGGCAAAAAAGACGGGAAGAAGATAGCGAC
>JAJZRM010000219.1 GCA_021802685.1 Deltaproteobacteria bacterium
CAGGGCGAAAAGGGACAGCAACGCCGCGGCGGCGCGCGCCGCGGAAAGATCCTCCCGCCCCATGCCGGCGGTTACCTTTCTCCCATCATGGTCACCCTGAAGGGATCTCCGGCCACCTCGACCTCCATCGCTTTCGCCTTCCCGACAAGGTGGATCGCGCTCACCTCGTTCGTCCCGGAGGAAACGACGAAGAGGTTGTTCCCCTCCCCGTCGATCGTCAGGTACGAAGCGTCCGACCCCGTCCGGTAGGAATCGATGGGCAGGAACGAGAACGGATCGTAGATCGCCACCTCCCCGGTCCCGCGCCTCGCCAGGTAGATCAGGTCGGTCCTGGGATCCACCTTCAGCGCCATGCCGCCGGTTCCCACGTAGACCCTGCGCAAGATGGAAAGGGTGGTCGCGTCGAACACGCTGAGGTACGGCGAGTACCCGTGCAGGACATACAACCGGTTCCCGGCCCGGTTGAACTCCCCCCGCACCGGGCCGGAATCGGTGGCGACGGTGGCCGCCACCGCCAATGCCCCGAGGTCGAGGACGGAAATCGTATTGGAGAGCGTGTTGAACACGTACGCCCTTCGCCCGGCGCGGTCGACCAGGATGGATTGCGGACCGCTGCCGACCTGGATCTTCCGAATTTCGCTCAGGGTGGCCGCATCCACGACGCTCACCGTGTTCGAACCGGTGTTCGCCGTCAACAACGTTTTTCCGTCCGGCGTCAGGGCCAGCTCCTCGGGCCGGTCCCCGATGGTGAGCGCTCCCCGGTGAATTACGTCCGAACCGAGGAGGTCGATCGTCTCCAGGGCGTCATCTCCGGAAATCGCGACGTACGCCCTGCGCAACGCGGTGTTCAGCGCCATCCCGGCCGGCGAGTTCCCGGTGGGAACGACGGCGACCACCTTCCCGGTCAGTTTGTCGAACACGGTGACCGTATTCCCGCCCCGGCTGGTCACCAGCCCGATCAGCCCCGTCGCGAGCTTTCCCGGGATCTCGGCGGAAAACAGGGGCGCGAACCGGATTCCGTCGGGCAACGACTCCCGGTAACGGAATCCGAGGGATATGACCTGCGCCTTTTTCCGCGCGATCGAAAAGGGTATGGACGTCATCGGGTTCTCGTCGGCCACCGGAAGCGCGGAAGGTCCTTCCTCCCCTCGCAACGTGGCGTCCTTTACCCGAAACGAGAATCCGAGATACTGTCCTGGCGGAAGCTCCCCGGAGGCGAGAATCCTGTCCCGCTTCATCTCCTTGCCGAGGACCTCTTCGAGATGCAGGGAAACGGGAACCGCGCTTCCGTCTCCCCTGACGGCGGAGATCCCCTCCAGCCGGAACGCCAGCCGGTCGGCCTCCGGGGACAGGGACTGGAGGTACACGAACACCTGGCCGTTCTCCTCCAGCCGTGGCTTCACCAGGGAGGGCCTGGCCTGGCAGGCGAAGGACAGCAGGGAAACCAGGGAAAGCGCCGCAAACACCCTCGCCATTTCTTTGATCCTTTCCCGGCAGGTCCTGATCGGTAAATTACTAACACATCATGTGCGGAAAAGGGGGGCCGGAATATTTCCGGCCCCCCCTTTCCGTCACCCTGTCGCCGGGCTCAGGAAATGCCCGGCGATCCGAAAACGATCAGTCTTGCGCGTGGCACTTGTTGCAGAGCACTCTCTGGTAAGACGCGAACTTGGTGACCGGGCGGTCGTAGTAGGCCGCCTGGGTCTCCGCACCCAACCGGCCGCGGGCGAACTGCGGAACCGTCGGGGTGGTGTCCGTTCCAGGGAAGAGGCTGTTGTAGGTCATGAACTCGCCTTCCATGTTCCACCGGAGACCGAATTCCCAGCCGGACGCATGCGCGCGGTGGCAGGACATGCAGTTGACCTGGTCGGAGGTGGCGGGGCCGCCGAGCTGCGAGTCGTTGTTCTGCGCGAGGCCCGCGAGCACGGTGTAGTCGGACGAATTCGTGGAGAAGGGCGTAAGAGAGGAGAACGAGGAAGCGGCCACTCCGGTCATGTCGCCGGACTTCACGTACTGGCCGTAGATGGTCGCGATCGAGGAGCCGACGCCCTGGTCGATCGGGTGGACGTAGTTCCCGCTGCTGTGCATCCCCGTATGGCAGGTGCCGCACCAGGTGCCCCATGCGTTGTGCCCGCCCGTGGTGGCGACGCCGTACGCGACGCGGGTCTGGGTCGCCGCCTCGGTCCGGTTGTAGGAGGAAGGAACCTTCGCGGCGGGGACGCCGGTGAAGGTGATGCCGTCCTTGGTGTAGCCGGCGCCGGCGAGGAGCCGGTAGACGCCGACCGCCCCCGTGCCGTCGGGCTCGTTCGTGGCGGCGGTATAGGAACCGGACGCCTTGATCGGCGCGCCGGTCGTGGCGACCGTGCCGCCGACCAGTCTGCGGTACTTTCCGTGCGGATCATGGCAGGAGTTGCAGGCGAGCTGTGCGGAGGGGAACGTCCCGCCGGGGGCGGCGGCGTTCACGCCGTCCACGGCGTAACCGAAGTCGGCGGCGATGATGTTGTGCCCATGGGTGTCGCCGTCCTCGTTGATCGTGGTGCCGCGCACCACGAAGGTGTAGTCCTTCTTCAGCCAGCCGAAGTCGCCGCCCGGGGTGCGCTGCAGCGGGGCGGTGCCCGCAGGCATGTCGCCGGGGGCGGTGCTGATGTGGTAGCTGGCGGGACCGGTGTCGCCTGCGTGCTCATGGCAGGTGAGGCACGCCGAGCTCTGGTCGGTTCCGACCAGGAGGAACGTCCCGCCGGCGGCGGGGCTGTGCATGCTGTGGCAGCCGCCGCATTCGGCGACGCCGCCCGAGTGGAACGAATAGGCGGTGGTTGCCACGCCGACCGCCACGAGGGCGGCAAGAACGGCCAAGAGTGTGACCTTTGCGACTTTCATTTCTCCTCCTTCGTTTTCTCCGGCAGCCGGGCCGTCCTTCCTCTTCCCGAAGGACCCCTAAGCTTTGCGCCCCCACCTTACGATGGGTTTACCTTTTTCGGAGGAGTCTGGGGGTTGACCGCATCTTTCATACGAAGACCCTTATCGATTCCCCGATCCTTCCTTTCGGGCATCCCCGAACCGCCTACCACCTCCTTCCCTTTCATGAGTTGACCTCCCGTGCCCCCGCTTCAGTCGTTGGTGACGGAAAAAACCGACACCCCTTTATTCCTGACCTGGGTCACATAGAGTTTCCCCGCGTTTCCCACCGCGACCTCGTTCGGCCGGATCAGGTTCGCCGGCTTGTCCCCCCGGTACCCGAACTCCCGCTGGAACCGGAACTCCTTGTCGAAAACCATCACCACGCTCCGGAGCCGTTCCACCACGAGGTAGTTCCCCTGGTCGTCCTTCGCGATCCCGCTCACCACGCCGAACATCCCCGGGGCGGAACCGGCCTTCCCGAAGGAGGCCACCGTTTTCCCTTCCTGCGAGACGACGTACGCCCGGAACAGCACCGGCACCGTGAACAACATGTTCCCCTCGGCGTCCAGGTTGAACCCGAAGATCTCGGTGTTCGGCCGGTCCTTCCCGGGAATTTCGAGAATCTCGGCGAGGTCGTATCCCTTCCGGAACGCCCCGTCCCGGTCCGTCACGACGACCTGCATCTTCGCGCTGCTCAAGAACAGGAACCGGCCGTCCCGGTAGTACATGTAGTTCGGGAAGAACCGGGAGAATTCGGCGGGCAGGTTCGTCAACTTCCGTTTCGCTTTCACGTCGCCACGGTAGTTGCACTGTATGAGGTAATACTTCGGGTCCTCCGGATGGGAAAGGTCGAAGGAGAGCAGGAACAGGTCGCCCTTTTCGTCGACCGCCAGGTCGTAGATCGATTCGAGTTCGGGATTGTCCCCGAACCAGAAGAACTCCATGCCGTTTTCGTTGAAGACGCGGACGATGCCCCGGTCCACGACGTAGACTTCACCCCGGGACCGGTCCACGCGGACCCTGACGTCGCTGTACGGCACTTTCCCGTGGAAATTCGCCAAGCTGTACAGGAAGGTGGAATTCACCTCGGCGCCGGCCTGGGCCGGGAAGGGGGTCAGGAACAAGCCTGTCGCCAGGGCCAGGACCAGATATTTCGCAATGGCGTCTCTCATGGCAAGCGACCAAGGAGCAAGTGACATGCCAATGATTTAAAGGAAATAATTCGTTTAAAATCATATAGTTGTTATGCGGTGAATACAGTATGCTCCGGCGATCCGGGGATAATACCGGCGGGAGTTGGGGATTTCACCGATTGGGGAATTCCCCGGTCCGATCGGGTGATTTCACCAGATTTCGCATGGGGGGGAAGTCACCCGCCATGGGGCGATATCCGCTGAAAATCCTATTTACAAGCCTTTTTCCCACCCGTGGCATTCCTTTGAATAAATCGGTATAAATATTGCTGAAATGAAACGCATGCCCTCGATGAACGTTCTCATCGTCGACGACGACAGCCTGTTCTGCTGGGCGCTTCAGAAGGAATTGACCTTCCATCACCTGAACCCGTACATCGCCAACACGGGGCAGGAGTGCCTGAGAGCGGTAAAGAATAACCGCTTCGACCTGCTGTTTCTGGACATCCACCTCCCCGATGCGGACGGGATCGACCTGCTTTCGAAAATCCGGAAGATCTCCCCCGGCACCCGGGTCGTCGTCATCAGTTGGGACGGGAGCACCCGGAACAAGGAGTCCGCCATGGCGGCCGGAGCGGAACAGTTCCTGGAGAAACCGTTCGACATCGGCGTGGTCACGCGGTTCATCACCGGCGCGTTCCGAAAAGATCCCTGCCAGCGAAAGACATTCCGTTATCTGTGCAACTTTCCTCTCCGCATCTCCATCCTCGACCCGTCTCCCGAAGAGGCGCAGTTCAACCTCGGAAGCATGCGGGGCACCGCGGTAGACATCGGGCGGGAAGGTATCCGGCTGACGACGGATTATCCGTTGAGAGCGGGCCAGGGCGTCCGCTTGAGGACCGAGGCCGAACCCGATCCGTTCTCGAAAATGATCCCCGGCGGGGTCTGCGCGGAAGTGGTCTGGGCGAATGCCCGCGACAACCTGTCCACCGCCGGGTTGCGGTTCCTCGCCGAACCTCCACGATTCTCCTAAAGGTTTCCCGCCGGCCGGCCGATCTTTCTCCTGTACGCGGTGATTTCCGCACAGGAGACGTTCCATGGGCCGTATCTGGATCCTGCTTCTCTTCCTGGCCGCCTTCGCGCTGCCGGCGGCCGCTTTCCATTCCGGGGGGGTCGGGGAGTGCACCGGCTGCCACTCCATGCACCGGACGGGCGCAGGGCAAGGGGGAGCCGGATCCGATAATGGCGCCTCCCTTACCGGTTCGGACCCGGGTTCCACCTGCCTGAAGTGCCACCTGAAA
>JAJZRM010000220.1 GCA_021802685.1 Deltaproteobacteria bacterium
CGAATTTGGCGGATTCGCTGCGTACCGTTCGGGGCGGCGAAGGGTTCGCCCTGATCGAGAGGGCGGCCGAAGCGCAGCGCGATCTCGAAGGGACGGAAAGGGAACGGGACACCGCCCGCGACGATCGACGCCATAGGGAGGAGGAGCTGCAGCGGTCGCGAGAGGCGTTTGGGGCGGCCGGCCGAGAGTTGGAAGAAGTAAAGCGCCGAGCCCAGGGAGCGGTCCGGCAGGCGGCGCCGGCAGTTGCTTATTGTGTTCCAGGAAGCGTTCAAGCTCTAGGCGTGTTTGCCGATGCCCTCGACGGAATAGAGGCTCGTGTCCCGGTTGATCCAACCGCGCTCAAGGAATCCTTCCGTGCCTTGGGCGCGGCTCTCGCGGATGCGGCCCGTGCGGCTGGTCGGAACGAAGCGCTGGCGGACGAGACGTCTCGGCGCCTGTCCGACGAAGCCGCCGAGGTGGAACGCAAGGCGGATGCCGTCCGAAAGAGGGCCGAGATCCTTCCGGAGATACCACAGTACGAGGAGTTGCTCGCCTTGCTCCGGGAGAAGGCGCCGGGGGCGATCCCCTTGTACCGAAACCTTGAATTGGCTCCAGAGGTCCCTGAGTCGGCCGGAAGCGCCTTCGAATGTTTTCTGGGGCCGCGGGTTCTGGCGGCCGTGGTGGCGCCCGCATCCTGCCATGCCGCAGCAAGGGATGTCGTGCTCGCGCACGGACACGGTGTAGAAGTCCTCGATCCGGAGGATCTGCAAGGTGTGCCGGCCCCTCTCGAACCAGGGAGCTTGCCGGCTTTCCTCGCGCCGGTCGGCGACGAGGAGGCGAGTCGCCTGGCTTTGACTTACCTGACTCGCGTCGCGGGCGACGTGACCGTGTTGCCGCCCGAGAAAGTCCGCGACGGGCGCATGCGCGTCGTGTGGACGGACGGGCGGATGTACGACGACGGCGCCGAGGCGCGCATCGACCCGGGGCCGCCCCGGTTCTTGGGTGAAGGCGCCCGAATGGCAGCCGCTTTGGCGGAGGAAGAGCGTCTTCGGCAGCAGGCGGCGAAGCTGTGTAATGAGGCCGAACGGGCGGACAAGGAAGGTGCCGACCGGCGGAACGAGGCGGCGGAGTGCCGGTCCGCTCGGGAAGCGTTGGATGCAGCGCATCCGGAGCTGCTCCTGGCCCGGAAGGATCACGCGGATGGCGCCGCAAACGCGGTGGCGGCCGCAGAAGCCTCATTGGCTTCATCGGTTGCGGCGCTCGAGGCGATGAATGCGCGCGTTAACCGGTTCCAGGACCGATACACGGAGCTTTCGGCGGCGGTCGCTGCGCAAGGGCTTGAGGAAGTGCGGCAGCGGGTGGAGGAACTGGAGAACGAGCTGGCTTCGGCCCGCCGGGAGAAGGACGAAGCCCTCAAAAGGCTCGAACGCCGCCGGACCATTGTAGAAGAGAATGAGAAGCTTGTTGCGGGCGCTCGATCACGCTTCGATGCGGCCGAAGGTCGGGCCGAACAGCGAAGAGAGAGTCTCCGGAACCTGATCGAACCGATCCATCGGGCCGACGTAGACGATTACGTCTTCCGTCTCATGCGGGGGAGCCAGATCAACCCCGTCAATGTCCCGGGGCTCGTCCAGGAATCCCACAATGCCCGCACGAAGGCGTTCACGATCATCCAGTCCTCCGATGGGATAAAGAATGAACGGATCTATCACCGGTACGGTTTTCGCCTTGATGAGGAGAACCGGGAGGTTCGGGACCATTCGGGGCGTTCTGCCGAGGAGGCGTACGCCGCTCGGGAGACGGAGGTACGAACTCTCCAGGCAGCGCTCGATGAGAAGACGCAGGACCTCCTGGAACGCGTTGTGATGGCGGGGCTCGTCCGCAGGCTCCAGGGGCAGGTCCGCGACCTTGAGGAGACGATCCGGGGGATCAACCGCCTTGCTGCGGACCTTGCTTTCGGTCAGAGCCGGTTCCAGTTCTCCCTAAAAAAGCGCGCTGAGTATGGCCGCCTCCTGGAACTTCTCCGCGAAGAGTCGATTCTCCAGCCGGCGGTACGTGAGGAGCTGCGCGACTTCTTCCAAGCTCGGCTCGACGAGTTCAAGCGGAGCCGAGAGGGGGACGTCCCGGAAGTCCTCGATTACCGGCGCTGGTTCGAATACGTCCTTATAGTGTCGAGCCGGCCGGACGGAGAAGCGGCCGAACTCCCCCGGCAGCGCCTGCGGTTCGGTTCGGGCGGAGAACAGGCCGTTCCGACATATCTGCTGATCATCGCCGTGGCATCGCTTCTGTTCAACAGAACAGGGGCCCGCCTGCGGATGCTTCTCCTGGACGAGGCGTTCCTGGGGATTGATGCGGGCCGACGCGAGGTGTTGCTGCAGTTCGCCGACCGGGCCGGCGTCGATTTCATCGTCGCGACGCCCGAGCTCGACGGCGTAACCCCGGCCCTGCAGGCATCGAGCACCTTGCTCATCGAGAAGACGCCGGAGCAAGACGTCTTTGTGAGCGATTTCCATTGGCAGCGGCCGGATGTCCAGGCAAGCCTCTTCGAGAAGCAGCCTGAAGTGCGGCCTGAGGACCTCGAGATCGGCGTTCGACCAAAGCCGTGACCTCTCGAAGAGCGAGCGACCTTAAGGAGCAGATGGCCCGCGATCGGGATCTGCGCGCCGTCGTCCTGGCTCTCTTGGACCGGTGCGACCGGACGGGCAGTCTACCTGGCAAGATGGTCTACCGATGCGCACGCGACGAGGAGAAGGATGTCCTCGTCCGGCTCCTCTCCGCCAAGGCGGTACGACCGGTCGAGGGAAACCCCTTGGCGGTCCGGCTTGACCTGGAAAAGGCGGGACGTGCGCTCCGGGAAGACGGCGGGCCGTCTTTGCGGGACCTTCTTTACGAGGCGGCGGGGCGAGCTTCGCGGGACCTCAAGGGAGAGAAAGCTGCACTGGCGGCCCGAGCCGGGGAAATGGTCATCTCCTTGGCCGACGCTGCAGAGGGCATTGCCCGGGCCTTCCTGCTCGATGCGGCCGACCGTCTTTCGCGGAGGAAGGGGGATTTCTTCCGCCAAGCATGGGAGAACGGGATCGAGTGTGTGACCCGAGAGCTTGGGGTGGTCGCCCGATGCATCGCCGCGGCTGAGGTGAACGAAGGTCCCACAAGGCTGGCGAATTTCTCCCGCCGCGTCACAGGTACGACAAAGGGAATTCGCGCTGGAGACGCCCGATACATCCTGGTCGCGGACGCACTCCTGCGCTTCGTCCCGGGGCTCGCCGACCGCGTGGAAACTGATTCGCCGCGGGATCCGTCGGAACGGCGCCGCCTGGCGTTGGAATGTCTGGGCATCTTCCGCAACGAGACGCCCATCGACGTCCTTTGCTTCGGTAAATTTTTTATCGAGAAGCGCGGCGCTCACCTTGATGTACCTGCGGCGCACCAGGCGTTGGGCGAGCCGGTTCGTCTCATGCTTCTCCACCTGCGCGAGGCCCGCGCAGTGCAGGTGCAAGCGAGTCGCATCGTTTCCATCGAGAACGAGACAACCTTCAACGATTACGTGGACCAGCTAAAAGAGGAAGGAGGCGACGAGATCGTCCTGTGCAGCCAGGGGCAGGCCAACTGGGCGGTCGTACGGCTCCTTCGGATTCTCCACGAGGCGCATCCGACAGCTCCGGTCTTCCACTGGGGCGACCTCGACCGCTCCGGCGTCCTGATCCTGCGAAGCCTGCGTCGCCGCTCAGGCATTTCCGTGCAGCCGCTCCACATGGATCCGGAGATGTTACAGCGATTCTCCGCGGAAGGCCTTCCGCTACCGCCAGGGGAACGGGAGGAGATCGAGATCCTTCTCAAGAAGCCGGTGGACGACATCGGCAACGACCTCCTCGCCGCCATCCGGGACGCCGGCAAGTGGGTGGAGCAGGAGACGGTCGCGGACGCGGTTCTTGGCCCGGAACCTTCCCCAGTCGGCATGGACGATAATATCGGGTAGGGTCATGCACTCAAACCTGCAGGCCGCATTGGTCGAGCAGTCGTCTCACAAAGCCAGCCACATCAGCTTGGATATCGTCGTCGGGACGCCCTTGTATGAATTCGGCGACGCGGCGGGGGCCAGTGCCGTCGTGGTCGAGGAAATTGCTACGCAGTACCTCGATGGCCTGCCGCGCCTTGGCCTCCACGAGGAGCGGGCGGAGAGCCACGGCGACGTCTTCGATCCCTCTGCCGAAATAGCGGACGAGGTAGTAGAGGTCGTAGGCATCCTTGTTTTCGCCGCGGCTCTGGAAAGCGAGCGCTTTGAGCACGACGAAGGCGCCGGGTCCGCAAACCCAGACGTCACGGCTGGCGTTCTCGCCGAAGATCGTCTTACCGTCGACGCGAATACGTATCCGATCCTGAAACGCGAGTTTCAGCCCGGGTGAGATGATGGCGGCGAAGTCTCTCTCGATATCGCGGAGCCTCCCACCCTGGTCCGTCTCACGCGACGGAGGGATAAGGAAGTCGACGGTTACGGTGCCGGCACTTGCGGTAATACTCCAACGCTGGCGTGTCGGACGGCCTCCCTCGGATTCGTCTTGAATAAAACCGGCGCCGCGAAGACGTTCCGTGAGGGTTCGATACCGGCCTTCGTCGAGGAGGGCTAGCGCAAGGCCGACGTCAAGGTCCATTGTGCCTACGTGAGCGGAGGCGCCCTCGGGCAACCCGGTCGGGTCGATCGGCAGCGTCGGAACGAGGCCGCCGACAACGACCAGTTCGTCCATCATGTCACCGAGTTTGGTGGCGACGTAGAGGCAGGTGGACCGAACAAGCTCTGCCTGTTCGCTGCTATAGTCGGACGCGCGGGTTGGTTTCTCAGCCACCACTCCTCCAATTCAGGAACCCATTGCGTAGTCGTTCCGCGGCTTCGGATGCTCTCTCAGGGTGCCCTTTCAGGTCGATGTACACTTGCACCGGATTCACGCAGCGGATGCCATCTTTCTCCTCGGCACCGTGGAAGACACCTTCGTCGTTTGGGACCACCAGCCACAGATTCGCACCCCGCGGGTCTTCCCGGAAGGCGAGCATCTCGAGCAGCGCAGCAGGCGGGTCGCCGGCAACGTAGACTGTTGCTAATCGGAATGCCGCAAACCGTGTGAAGGCCCAAGCGGCAGCGAGCCCGGTAGCCGCATGCTCCACGTTCTGCTTGGCAAAAGTATCGCAAGAGAATTTGAGGAGGGCGTCCCCCGAGCGGGCAGCGACATGGCCTTGAAAAATCGTGTGCTTCGAGAACTGGTAGGACTCGCGCCATGCGTCCAGGAGTAGGGCGGGGTCTTTGGGCCGGATAGCTGCTCTATCGTCACGAACTATATAGCCTTCTCGCAGATCGGA
>JAJZRM010000221.1 GCA_021802685.1 Deltaproteobacteria bacterium
TCCACCGCGAACGCCGCGTGCGCGCCCGGTTCCCCGTCGTACGCCAGCCCCGCCCCGCGAAGCGGTTTTTCCCCCAGGGCGGAAAGGAGCGCTTCCGGGGAAGCGGCGCGCTTCCAGTCGGCCGGATTCGGCGCCCGCGGGCTTCCATTGAACAGGCCGGCGTCGGCAAGGTCGAGCTCCTCCAGGAGCTTGCGGAACCCCAGGCGGCGGAAGAGCGGCGCCACGCGGGCGGCGTCGATCGGGCGCGGAGTGAATTCGGCGAGGCGCTCCTTCACAGGCACGCCGCGGTCGATCGTGACCAGCCGCATCGAAAGCCGGGCGGCGTCGGCGCCCTTTTCGATCTTCTCTTTCCGGCTCCCCTTCATCTTCCCCGCGCCGGACAGCACCGCGTCGAGGGAACCGAATTCGCGGATCAGCTCCGACGCGGTCTTCTCCCCGATGCCGGGGACCCCGGGGACGTTGTCCGACGGGTCGCCCGAAAGCGCCAGCAGGTCGGCCACGCGGTCCGGCGGGACGCCGAACGTATCGACGACCTGCTCCTCCCCCACCTCGTTCCCCTTCAACCCGTCCCGCACCTTCACGCGCTTCGAGACGAGCTGGTACAGGTCCTTGTCGGAGGAGACGATGACCACGTCCATCCCTTCGCTTTCCGCATTGCGTGCGAGGGTGCCGATGACGTCGTCGGCCTCCACTCCCGGCACCGTCACCCGCCGCACCCCCAGCGCGTCGATCACCTCGTCCACGAGGGGCACCTGGGCCAGCAGGTCTTCGGGGACCTTCAGCCGGTTCGCCTTGTACCCGGGGAAGAGGGCGTGGCGCGGGGTCGGCTCGCGGGAGTCGAAGACGGCGGCGACGCCGCCGGGGTTTTCCGTCCGAAGGATCTTCAGGAGGATCCGGGCCACCCCCAGGACAACGTTCGTGGGCGTCCCGTCCGGGGCCGTAAGCCGCGGAACGCCGTAGAACGTCCTGTAGAGGACGTTATGCCCGTCGATCAGATAAAGGGTTGGCATCGGATTCCTGCCGGTACTCCACCACCAGCGTCTCGGCGATGGAGTCCCCCGCCCTTTGCCCTTCCGGATCGTAGAAGCCGAGGTACGCCTCCACCAGAAGGACCGCGACGCCGAGGGTGCAGGCGAGGAACGGGCCGATCCCGGGGAGAAGGTAGAGCAGGAAGGGGACGGCGACGGTCAGGTTCCGGGTCAGCGACGCCTGGAAGTCCATCCCCTCCCGGTCGATCCGCACCACTTTCAGCCCCGTGAGCCATTTCCCGAGCGAACGGCCGCCCGGGAACCCGTCGCTCGTCAGGATGTAGAAGAGGCACGCGGCCACCCCGGCGGCGCCGGGAATATGCCAGAGGGACATGGCCACGATCAGGTCGGCCGCCTTCCCGATCAGGCGCGACAGGTAACGTGCCCGCCGGGCGTCCTGGAAGAACTCGCGTTGCTCCCGCCAGGACGTCCCCATCGCCGTCACGCCTCCCTGGAGTTCCCGATCCGGGTGAAGAAGAGGAACCCCATCGTGGGCCTCCGGTTTCCGGGCTGGGTGACGAAGTGGACGGATTCGAACCGGTACCCGTCCGCCGTCACGCGGTTGAGCGCGTCCTCGATCGACCGGTCGCTGACGTCCGAAAGCTCCACGACGCGGTACGGCGGCGTCGAAGGAGGTTGCGGAGGCGCGGCGGTCATCTTCCCAGCGCCCGCGCCGCTTCCTTCGCGGCGTAGGTGAGGATGAGGTCCGCCCCGGCGCGCTTGATCGAGACCAGGATCTCCATCATCACCCGGTCGCCGTCGATCCAGCCGAGCTTCGCCGCCGCCTTCACCATCGAATATTCACCGCTGACGTTGTAAGCCGCCACGGGCAGGTCGAACGCGTCGCGGACCCGGCAGATGACGTCGAGGTACGAGAGCGCCGGCTTGACCATCACGATGTCGGCCCCCTCCTGGATGTCGAGGGCGACCTCCCGCAGCGCCTCCCGCGCGTTGGGGGGGTCCATCTGGTACGAGCGGCGGTCGCCGAAGCTCGGCGTGCTGTCCGCCGCGTCCCGGAACGGCCCGTAGAACCCTCCCGCGTACTTCGCCGCGTACGACATGATCGGCACCTGGGGGAACCCTTCCGCGTCGAGCGCGCGGCGGATCGCCGCGACGCGGCCGTCCATCATGTCGGAAGGGGCCACGATGTCGGCCCCGGCGCGCGCGTGGGTCACCGCGCTTTTCGCCAGGATCTCGAGCGTGGCGTCGTTGTCCACGTCGCCGTTCTTCAAGATGCCGCAGTGGCCGTGGTCGGTGTATTCGCAGAAGCAGACGTCCGTGATCACCATGAGCCCGGGCACGGCGTCCTTCAGGGCGCGGACCGCGGTCTGGACGATCCCGCGGTCGGAGTACGCGTCCTTCCCCAGCGGGTCCTTCTTCGCCGGGATGCCGAAGAGCAGGACGGCGGGAATGCCGAGTTCGCGGACCTCCCGGGCTTCCTTCACGAGGTTCTCGACGGAGAAGTTGAACACCCCGGGCATCGAGGGGACCTCCCGGCGGACGTTCTTCCCCGCCGCGACGAAGAGCGGATAGATGAGATCGTCCACGGAAAGCTTCGTCTCGCGGATCATCCGGCGCAGCGTCTCGTTCCGCCGCAGGCGGCGCGGCCGGTATTCGGGGAACTGCATCGCTTACCTCCCGGCGGTGAAGAACCCTTCGATGGCGTCCACCATCGCTTTCAGCGTATACGTTTCAGGCACGATGTCCACCCGGAAATCCCTGGACCGTACGGCCCGGGCGGTCACTTCGCCGATCACAGCGATGCGGCTTTTCCCGAGCAGATCCCGCGCGTTTTCCTCTCCGAGCAGGGGGAACAGGTTCTGGAACGCCGACGGGGAGGCGAAGGTGCAGACGTCCGGCGGGTCCGCGAGGATCTCCGCCGCCGCGTCCTCGTCCTTTTCGGCCAGGCCGTTCCGGTAGGCGACCACGGGGACGACCTGCCCGCCTTCCCGGCGGATCGCTTCCGGCAGGACCTGCCGCCCCTCCAGCGCCCTCGGAAGGAGGAACCGCTTTCCCGCCACCCCGTCGGTCAACAGATCCTCGAAGAGCCCCTCGCCCGTGTGCTTCGCCGCCGTGAAGCGAACCTTTACGCCGCGGGATTCCAGCTCCCTGGTGGTTCCCGGCCCCACGCTCGCCACGCGCAAGCCCGCAGGCCAGGAAACCAGCCCCACGCGGGCCGACCGATCGCAGAAGAAACGCGCCGCGTTGGCGCTGGTGAAAAGGATCCAGTCGAAGGAGGAGAGCCGTCCGATCTCGCGGTCGAGCGGGCCGCAGTCGTCCGGAGGAACCAGGCGGATCGTCGGGAACAGGACAGGCGCCCCCCCGGCGCGCCGCACCAGGTCCGCGAACTCCCCGCCCTGCTCCGCGGAGCGCGTGATGAGAACCCGTATTCCCGAAAGCGTCATCGGTTCACCGGCCGTTCTGCCGGTACACCTCCTCCAGGATCCGCCTTCCGCCCCGCGAAAGGAGCTCTTCCGCCAGCGCGACGCCGATGCTTTCCGGGTCGTCGGCCGTTCCGCTCCGGCTCGACCGCAGGATTTCCGACCCGTCCGGGCGCCCCACCAGCCCGTGGATCCGGATCGTGTCCCCTTCCGTGCGCGCGAACGCCGCGATGGGGACCTGGCAACCCCCTTCCAGCCGCTTCAGGAACCCCCGCTCCGCGCGGACGGCCAGCGAGGTGTCCCGGTCGTTCAGGAACTCCACCGCCTCGCGGGTGCGCGCGTCGTCAAGCCGGACCTCGATCCCCAGCGCCCCCTGGCCGATCGCCGGGATGGAGAAGTCCGTGGGGAGGTACTGCCGGATCTTCCCTTCCCACCCGAGGCGCACCAGCCCCGCGGCGGCCAGGATGATGGCGTCGTACAGCCCCTCTTCCATCTTCCGGATCCGCGAGTCGAGGTTCCCCCGCAGCTGCCCGATTTCGAGGTCGGGCCGCACCCCGAGCAACTGGGTCTGACGCCGCAGCGAGCTGGTCCCCAGCTTCGCTCCCTTCGGGAGGTCCTCGAACCGCGCGTACTTGACCGAGAGGAAGGCGTCGCGGGGGTCCTCCCGCTTCGTGATGCAGACGATCCCGAGCCCGCCGGGAAGGTCCGTGGGAACGTCCTTCATCGAGTGGACGGCAAGGTCGATCCTCCGTTTGAGGAGCGCGTCCTCGATCTCCTTGACGAAGAGCCCCTTTCCCCCCACCTTCGCGAGCGGTACGTCGAGGATCATGTCCCCCGTCGTCTTGATCTTCACGATCTCCACCGGCCGGCCGGTCCGTCGCTCGACCTCGGACTTGACGAACCCGGCCTGCCAGAGGGCCAGCGTGCTCCCCCGGCTGCCGAGCCGGATGACGTCAGTGCCTCCCATCCCCGTCTCCCTCCGTTTCCTGTTCCCGTTCCCGGTCCTCTTCCGGCAGGTCGAAGATCTCCCGGACGACCGCCACCACCTCCGACGGGCGGCGCCCCTCGCTTTCGCGCTTGAGCCTTGCGATCGGAGAGTGGAGCATCTTGTTGAGGATCGCCGAGGCCATCGACTCGACCACCTTCCGCGTCTTCGGGTCGGCGTCCCCCAGGGTTGAAAACGCCTTGGCGACTTCCGCCGCCTTGATCTCGTCGAATTTCCTTCGCAGGGAGACGATCGTGGGGGTGACCTGCTGCGCCTCGAGCCACCGGCGGAACGAATCGACCTCGGCCGCCACGATCTCCTCGGCCCTCAAAGCCTCCCGCTGACGCTCCTCGAGGTTCGTCTCGATCACGTTGTTCAGGTCGTCGATGTCGTACACGTAGACGTTGTCGACCTGGTTCGCGTCGGGATCGATGTCGCGGGGCACCGCCATGTCGATGAAGAACATCGGGCGGTTCCGGCGGATGCGGATGACCTCCTCCACGTCTTCCCGCTTCAGGATGAAGTGGGGAGCGCCCGTCGAGGAGAGCACGATGTCCGCGCGCTTGAGGTGCGCGGTCAGCTCGTCGAACCGGACCGGCGTCCCGTCGAATTCCTCGGCCAGGCGCACGGCGCGCTCGAAGGTGCGGTTCGTCACCAGGATCCCCTTCGCGCCGGCGGAAAGCAGGTGGCGCGCCGCGAGTTCGCACATCTCCCCCGCGCCGATGAGCATCACCGTCTTGTCCGAGAGGTTGCCCAGGATCTTCTTCGCCAGCTCCACCGCGGCGTACGAGACGGAGACGGCGCTGTTGGCCACCCGGGTCTCGGTGCGCACGCGCTTGGCCACCGAGAACGCCTTGGTGAAGAACTTGTCGAGCACCGGCCCGATCGTCTTGAACTC
>JAJZRM010000222.1 GCA_021802685.1 Deltaproteobacteria bacterium
GGATTCGCCACTAGTGGGGCCTTTGTAGTGGCCGGATTCGCCACTAGTGGGGCCTTTGTAGTGGCCGGATTCGCCACTAGTGGGGCCTTTGTAGTGGCCGGATTCGCCACTACGGGAGACTTTCGGCCTCGCCTGCGGGTGAACATCCCGCGCTTGTCTCTTGTGCCGATGGTGGCCGCTTTCGGCCAGGGGACCGGGCGGAAGGTCGGCTTCCCGAAATTACGCCAACGCTCGCTCATGGCGTACTGGGCGAAGTCGCCCTTGAGGGCGCTTCCGGAACTGATGCGGTCGATCAGCCCTACCTCATGCAATCGGCGCAACGCATGGGCGAGTCCTCGAACCGTGAGCCCGTGGAACGGCGCTTCCCGAACGGGAAAGGAAAAGCTGGTGTTCTTCGGCGGCCACAGTCCAGCCTTTTCCATCCGGGTCCGCTCCTTCCTGTTCGGGGGGAAAGCTTGCCGCGCCAAGACGAGCAGGTAGACTGTAACGGTCTGACCGTCGCGTGCGATTTCCTTGAAGGCGTCGGAGAACAGGACCTCGCCTTCGATCTTCCAGAAAAAGCGCCGACGTTCGCGGCGAAGGGCCTCCACCGCGTTCTCCTTGCTCACACAGACCGCCAGGACGCGCAGGATGCCTCGGGAGACACGATCTCCACGCCGGGGAAGGGTAGGGCGCCCGTCATCCCGCCCGCCTCGCTCGCCGATTAATCCACGCAACGACATCGCGGAATCTCCACAGCCTGCGTCGGCCGATGGTGAAACTCGGCGGCCCCCATGGCGCGATTTGCCGCTTGGCGTCGCCGTATGTCGCCTGGTCGAGCAGGCTCAGGCTGATCCCGATGATCACCGCCGTCTCCTCTCGCGAGAGGTTGCGATACTGCGCGAGCTCGGGTGGAAGTTCCGGGTGGGGACGACGGGTGCGCGCCCCCATCACTTCGCACCCTTACTTGCCAGGAGTTTCATGATTTCGGATGTCGGGATCAGGATGCGGCGAGGACCGACCTTAACGGTTTCAAGGAGTCCCTGCCGGGCATAACGATCCACGGTCTGCTCGGAACACTTAAGGATCTTTGCTGTTTCCCGCCGGGTCTGGTAGTCGTCGATTGCCATGCCTTCTTATACAGCATGAGCACACGCAAGTATTTGATTATATTAGTGTAATACGGTGTAGCGGGGGATTACCCTAAACGGTGAGAGCTCAGGGTAGGAGGAACTTCGAATCCCACGGCGGGCACAGCGCCCGCCCTCCGAACATCGGATCCACCTGCTTGCGGTGGGAGAATCGCGCATCGTCCCGGAACTGGAACATGGTCCCGCCGCCGGGTGCGGGTTTCGGGTACTCATGACGACTTTCAACGCGGAGGTACTGCGGGATGTAGTATCTCAGCGGGTTTTCCTTTTGCCGCTTCACGAAACGCCGATACGCTTCTCTCATCGCGTGAGGTGTTCCCGCGGCCGCGGTTCCGGCCAGCGCCCGCGATGAAACCTCGAACACAACCTTTTCCTGTACGCCGTGCTCCAGGCATTGTTCCACCGTCTCGAACCGCATCCGGTCCGCCATGTCATCCTCGAACTTCCGCCGCCATGCTGCGTGGCGCTTGTTCGGATTCTCTCCGCCGAACATGAGCTCGCGTTGCCGGATGGCGAGTTCGTCGAGCGCCCACTTTGGGAGCGTGGCCGCGTACTCCCTGCAGTAGCAGATTGCGTCGTACAGTCCGCACTCGTTCCCGGCTGAGAACACTTCGTGGAAACGGTTGAGATTCATCCGGTGAGTATATTCAAGTCCCGACTTGTAATCTTTTTGGGGCGGTGAGGATGTTTTTTTCAGCTTGCCCACGCTCCACCTCCTGCCGGTGGTCCTGCTTTAGTTGCCCTCGGGGGAGGCGGAGCAGGTTCCGCCCCGGCGCCGGGATCAGCGGCGCCGTTCCCCCGAAGATCCCGTTATCGGTTTCGCTTCTTCGCTGCCTTGTTCACTTCTCGCGGTGCGTCGAGCCGGTTGACCGCCTCCCGGTTCGCCCCCGGGACCAGGTGCCCGTACGTGTCCACGGTGAGGCTGATCGAATGGTGTCCGAGCTGCTCCTTGACGTAGGCGAGGGATTCGCCGTTGCCGATGAGCCACGATGCGAAGGAGTGCCGCAAGTCGTGGAACCGGATCTTCCGAAGTTTCGCCTTCCGGAGCACGGCTTCGAAAGACTTCCGGACGTTCGCACCGTCGTAAGGGGTCAGTGCATCCGATACGAATACGAGGGTGGGCATCTCTTGGCCCGCCTTCAACACCTCGGCCGCCATGTTCTTCTTGTGCTGGTCCAGTACTTCCTTGAGCCGGTCGGACATATCGACGCGGCGGGCTTTCCCGGACTTCGGCGTCCCGACGATTCCCTGCCAGACGGAGCGCCGGACTTCGATGAAGTTTCCGTTCCAGTCGATGTCTCCCCATTCGAGCGCCAGGAGTTCTCCCAAACGCATCCCGGTCCGCATCGCGGTCACAAGCAGGGGGTGGAGCCGCTTGAAATGCTTCTCGGCGGCCATGAGCACCAGGTCGCCTTCCGGGAGGGTCAGGAAGTCGATCTTCTCTTTTCGATCCCCCGTACGGATGAACCGGCCGGGACGCTGCGCGGGGTTAGCCGCGACGATGCCATCCTCGACCGCGTGATTGAAGATCGCCGAGAGAGTCCGCATCATGTACGTGATCGACCGGGGAGAGAGGGAAGCGTCGAGTTTCTTATTCGGGAGCTTCTTCGGCCTGACGCGGCCCTCCCGCATCTTCTCGAAGCAGAGTTCCTTGATTTCCTCCCGTGTGATCTCCGCGAGTGGCCGATCCTTGAAGGTGGGGAGGATGTAGTGGTCCAGGATCGTCTTGTATCCGTCCGCCGAGGACGGCTTCAGGTTGATCGCGACGTGCCCCTCCATCCATCGCTTCGCGTACTCGCCGAAGGTGAGGGGGCGATTTCGTTCTTCCTCGGCTTCCTGCCGTCGCATCTCCGCCTTGGCGAGGGACTTCCCCGACATCTTGTCCGATCGGACGATGGATACCTTCGTCGCGGTCCATCCCGCTGATTCGCGGCCTACCTTCTCGTTCCGCGAAGTCCTCTCTCCTGGGAGGCGATAGGTGATGTAGAACACTTTGTCCGGCTTCGGTGGGACCTTCCCCGGGACGGTGCTTTTCCGGTACCAGACTCCCCTGTATCCCTCGCAGTGGTTCCTCGCCGGCATCGCCCCTCCCTTCCTCTTACATCCACTTTTACATCCACAAATAGGGTAATCGTGGGAGCCGGTAGGAGTCAAGTGCTTTCTAACATGCTGATAATATTGGATGGTGGTATTTGGTGGGAACAGGTGGGAAACGTAATGAACCGACTGTTAATCAGGAGGTCGAAGGTTCGAATCCTTCATTGCGTGGTGCGCCCTGCCGGGCGCACCCGCTTGCCTGTTCTTTAGTCGTTGCCGTAATCTTTCATCCAGGATTCTTCGTGGACCGTCCCCGGAAGCGAGCCGGTTTCCACCGGACCGCTTGCCTGCCAATCGGTGCCTGCCCAGTTTCCCTCGGGAACGAATTCCCGGTCCGACGACGATCGCAGGCCTTGTCCGCCATGCGGAGACTCCCCGGGATAGTCCGCCATCGCCTCTCCGGCCAACGCGCCGACAAACGCACCAACTGCTAAAATCGAAATTATTTTTCGAACCATGGCCTGACCCTCCATTGGGCTGATAGGTAGGTAGTCCATCACAAATTAAACCAATCCTTGTAGTTCGATGAATGGCGGAGTTGATAGTTTCCCGTCAGGTTTCAATCTTGGTCGCTTCCCCCTCGATCAACCCCTTTTTCGTTCCGGTTATCCGGGAACCTTGGCCCGAACAAGGGACGGAGTAGAATCCGAAACGATCACCTTGTCCTTCTCCGAGCGTTTCGACACGTACATGGCGTCGTCGGCCGCTTTCACCAGCGCTTCCGTGTCGGACGCATGCTCGGGGAAGGAAGCCACCCCGACGCTGACCGTGACATCGGGCACATCCGTCGGGGCGCCGGCGGCGGAATGGATCTGCGTCATCATTTCCCGGCCGCACTTCAGGCCGATCTCCTTTCGGAGCCGTTCCGCCACGACCTTCCCCTGTGCGGAGGTCGCCTCGGGAATGATGATGGCGAACTCGTCCCCGCCGTACCGGCAGGGGATATCCAGTTCGTAGCTCGGCTTCCCGGTGCTATATCGGATATTGGACCGGATGGTGCCGGAGAGCACCCGGAGCAGCTGGTCCCCGACGAGGTGTCCGTACCGGTCGTTGAACTGCTTGAAATTGTCCATGTCCATGATGAGGAGCGAGAGGGTGCGGTTGTACCGTTTCGCGCGCTGGATCTCCGAATCGAGCCGGTAAAAGAAGTACGCGCGGTTATACAGGCTGGTGAGGTGGTCCTTGATGACGAGGGTCTTGAGCTCCTTCTCCCGGCGGCGGATCGTCTTGATAAGGAAGACGCCGATGGCGGCCACGCTCATGTTGATCATCGTTACCCACGCCCACTTCGTTACCCCGTACGAAAGTGTCCGCTGGAGGGAGAGGTTTTCGAACGGCATGCTCTGGGGCGGGATGATCCCGTAGTATTCGCACTGGAGCAGGCCGCCGTACGCCAGGGACGCCCCCAGGGCGAAGGCGAAGGTGTCCGAGTACCTCTCCATCACCAGGACCGATTCGAGGGTCACGACCAGGTACATCGGCCAGAACCACGACACCGCCCCCCCGCTGTAATGGATCACGACCGTCACGAAGAGCACGTCGAGGAGCAGCTGGATCTGGTTCAGGGGGCGGATGTTGGCGAACCACCGGTGGGCATACAGGAGGACGGCGTTATAGACCGCCATGGAGCACCAGGCCAGGACCGGGAAGATGAACTGCAGGGTGGAGACCGAACCGAGATCGACGGCGTAGTATTGGAATAAGATGTAGGGAACGATCCCGAACGCCGCCAGGATCCCGAGGATGATCCAGCGCGCACGGATGATCTGGGCGACCCGGATCCTGGATTCGTTCACCAGTTCCAGTTCGTCGGTGGTCGGCGCATCCGTGGAAACGTATTTCAGCCTGGAAAAATCCATTCCCGGTCCCCCGCGGGAATCTTTTCCTGTCCTGTGTATCGGCCGAAAATTCAGGAAAATTCAATCATTCCGCTTCCGCCACTCCGAAAAATCGCTCGGATCAAGATTTGATATCATACGCGGGACGGACCGTTCCGCCTTAAGGAGATCACATCATGATGAAGCTGC
>JAJZRM010000223.1 GCA_021802685.1 Deltaproteobacteria bacterium
ATCGTCCGAAAATTCAGGAAAATTCAATCATTCCGCTTCCGCCACTCCGAAAAATCGCTCGGATCAAGATTTGATATCATACGCGGGACGGACCGTTCCGCCTTAAGGAGATCACATCATGATGAAGCTGCCCGACCACAAGACCAAGATCGTCTGCACCATCGGCCCGGCCTCCGCCACGCAGGAGGTCATGGAGCGGATGCTGATCGCCGGGATGGACGTGGCCCGGCTCAACTTCTCCCATGGGGCCTTCGACAGTCACCGTCGGGTGATCGCCAACCTGCGCGCCGCCGCCCGCGCCACGGGCAAGCGCCTGGCGATCATGGCCGATCTGCCCGGGCCCAAGATCCGCATCGGCCAGCTCAAGGAGGAGCCGGTGGAGTTGGCGCCGGGCGATTCGATGATGCTGACGGCCGATGACGTCGCGTGCGACCGGGAGCGGGTGTCGGTCTCCTTCAAGCGGCTTCCCCACGTGGTCAAGCCCGGCGATGCCCTCTACCTGAACGACGGCATCATCCAGCTCGAGGTGCTCTCCGTCGCCGGGAACGATGTCGCCTGCAAGGTGGTAGTCGGCGGCGAACTGCGCTCGCATAAGGGGCTCAACCTCCCCGGCATCGAGCTGGGGATCGGCGCCTTCACCGAGCGAGACCAAGAGTGGTTGAAATTCGCCGCACGGGAAGGGATCGACGCGGTCAGCCAATCCTTCGTCGAGACCGGAGACGACATCCGGACGGTCCGCCGTGCGGCCGAGGCGCTCGACTATCGCCCCTTCATCATCGCGAAGATCGAGCGCTCGAACGCCCTGGGGAACATGGACGACATCCTCGAGGCATCGGACGGCATCATGATCGCCCGGGGCGACCTGGGGGTGGAGGTGCCGGTCGAAAGGACCGCCCTGATCCAGAAGGAACTGATGCGCAAGGCCAACCGGCGGGCCGTTCCGGTCATCACCGCGACGCAGATGCTCGAGTCGATGACACACAGCCGGCGTCCGACCCGCGCCGAGGCCACGGACGTAGCCAACGCCATCCTCGACGGCACGGACTGCGTGATGCTCTCGGGGGAATCGGCCATGGGACGGTACCCGGTGGATGCCGTGGCGATGCTGGCCGGGATCGCGGCGGCCGTCGAGCCGCACAGGGAGCCGGTCACGGTGCAGGGACTGTTCGATGGAGTGGAACTGAAAGGGCGGCTGAAGCCGGCGCACCTCATCGCCGTGGGGGTCGAGGCGAGCATCCGGTTCGCATCCCCCGCCGCGGTCTTCGTGCCGACCCGCAGCGGCGCCACGGCGCGGAGCCTGGCCCTGTGCAGGATGCCGGTGTGGATCGTCGCGGTCAGCTCGCAACAGCAGACCTGCCAGGACCTCGCTTTTTCCTACGGGGTCCATTCCGAGTGCGAGCCGGTCCATCCGGACGACTGGAATTCGTACGTGCGCGGTTGGCTGGAAAACCACCATTTGGCGGGCGACCTGGCCGTCGTGACGGAAGGCCCCTCGCGCAGGCACCCCGATGCGCACAACCGCATGGAGATCATCGACCTCAGGCGTCAGCAGGACTAGTGGCAATGTAGTAGCATCGAAGAGATCATCGGGCGAGCGATCGAAACCGGACCGGGAGGACAAAATCATGGACATGCGGCTGAAGGCGTATTTCCTGGAGCGGTGGAAGAAGTATTTCGGCGGGGCGGAGCTGCCCGTCACCTGCTGGTATACCGACGACGAGCGGGCGGCCGAACGGGCGAAGCCACCGGCGGGCCACCGCTGTTTTCTTTCGGACATGGAGAAGGTCCGGCAAGGGCAAAGCCTGCTTTTCGACGTGGCGACGGTCGGCTGCAGCGGCGGCAAGCGGTATCTGGGTTTTTCGGACGAGGCCATGCCGAACTTCGACTATTTTCTTTCCTGCGGCATCCCGGGGAAACTGGAGGGCGAACGGTATAAAAAATCGCCCGAGCTGGTGAGGGAATTCGACCGGTGCGCGCCTTCGTTCGCGGCGCCGGCGCGCCACATCGTCTTCAAGCGATGGGACCGGCTGGAGGAAGCCGATACCCCCGCCGTGGCCGTCTTTTTCGCGCCGCCCGATGTCCTTTCGGGGCTCTTCACCCTGTCCAACTTCGACGAGGCCGACCTGAACGGCGTCTATTGCCCTTTCTCCGCCGGTTGCGGCTCCATCGTCAAGCATCCCTTCCTCGAAAAGGTCTCTCCCCGCCCGCGGGCCGTTCTCGGCATGTTCGACGTTTCCGCCAGGCCCTTCGTCCCCGGTTCGGCGCTGAGCTTCGCGGTCCCGATGAACAAATTCACCGCCATGGTCGAAAACATGGACGAGAGCTTTCTCGTCACGAAGTCATGGAAGGCCGTTCAGGGGCGGATCGGCTATAAAGGTACGATGAACCTCAAGGACCGGGAGGGGGCGGGGTAGGAAGAAGGGCGTTTTTCGGGAGCAACGTCCTGACGTTGCCCTCCGGCGCCGCGGCGGGGTCCGCTTCGCCCTTCATCCGGCACCGCCCGTCGAAGACCGCCCCCTCGGAGACCGTCAGCTTCGGCGAGCGGATCTCCCCTGCCGTCGAGGATTTCCCCATCAGTTCGACGGTTTCCGCGGCCTCGATGTTCCCCTCGACCGATCCCCCGACGACCATCCCTCGAGCGCGGGTGTTCCCCAGGATCTTGCCGGATTCGCCGACAACCACCCAGTCGGCCTGGACATCCCCCTCCACGAATCCGTCGATGCGGATCGTTCCCTTCACGGTCACCTGCCCCGCGACGCGCGTGCCGTTCCCGACGATCGTTTCCAGATTCCGGGACCCTTTCCCGAACATGGTCATCTCCTGGCGAGGAAATCGGCCGGGTTGGTGTGCCTGCCGTTTTTCCAGATCTCGTAATGCACGTGCGGCCCGGTGGATACCCCGGTGGAGCCGGAGAGCGCGATCGGCTCCCCCCGGGCGACGCGTTGGCCGACCCGGACCATCGCTTTCCGGCTGTGCGCGTATGCCGTGCTGAACCCGTGCCCGTGCTCGACGACCACGACGATGCCGCTGGTCTCCGTCCAGCCGGCGAAGCTCACGATCCCGTCGGCCGTCGCTTTCACTTCGCTGCCGGACGGGACCGAGATGTCCACGCCGGTATGGAACCGGGTCTCGTCGTGCACCGGGTGCCGGCGGTTTCCATAGGGCGAGGAAAGGGAGCCGGACACCGGCCACCCTGTCGGGGTGGCGCGGTAGAGATCCTTTTGCTCCGCGATGTACGTCCGGATGTCGGTGACCGACCGCATCGACGCCGCGATCTGCTCCCGGAGCATCTCCATGTCGAGGGATCCGGTGTCCGCGAGGTCCGCCGATTCGAGGACGGCGGTCTTCGATTTTACGTTGAACAGCGTCCTGAAATCCTTCTCCGCCTGCCGCAAGGAAAGCATGACGCCTTTCATTTCATGGAACTGCGACGAGAGGTACGAAAGCCTCTCCTGCATTCGACGATACTCCACGGCGCGGACCGAGACGGCGGCCACGAAGGAGGTTCCGATAAGGAACAGGCAGACGGAAGCGACGACCGCGAGAACGGGGACCCGGATGCTGACGGGCCTCGTCCGGCTGTGGGGGACCATCAGGATGGTGACCGGGGTGAAAAGCCGCTTGAGAATCATTCTCGATCGGTTCAAGCCGGTTTCCTCCGTGACGTACTTGAGGATGCACGCAACAGGCATTCCAACGGGAGGGGAAGGACAACCGCCTGATAAATAAAGATTCCATCAGCCGGCGGGGCAGGCTCCGCTTCCATTTACGTATTTTCCCCCGTGCGATGACAAGATTGGGATTTTTTGATACCACTTGCATTGGAGGTTCCCCATGAGAAAAATCGCCTGCATGCTTGCGGCGTCCGTCCTGTTCGGTTGCGGTGGCGGAGGCGGCGGGGACGCCCCCGCGCCGGTGACGATCCATGACGTCACCCTGTCCTGGGCGGCGAACCGCGAAAGCGGCGTCAACAGCGACGGCGGCGGTTACCGGGTCCTGATCAGCGGCCGGCCGGAGATCGTCGTTCCGTACACATCCGGTTCCGATGCGCCGACATCCGTCACGGTTCCTTTGCAGACGGGAACCTACACGGTGACGGTGCGGGCCTTTGCGGCGCTCGATCCGCAAGGCGGCACCGGCGGCAGCCTCAGCGCTCCGTCCGCCCCGATCACAGTCCACGTGCCGTGACGGGAGGAAGACCCATGAAAACGGGCATCGCGGTTTCCTTGTCCGCCGTCGCCCTCCTCGCCGGCATTGCCGTTGCGCTTTCCGAACCCGTCGGGGCCGCGTCGGCCGCCCGCGCCCGGCTCGACGCGGCGCAACATGTGCCGGACGAGGTGCTCGTGAAGTTCCGGCCGGACATCGCGGCAGGGAATCGCCTGGCGGCGGTGGCGGCGCGGGGGCATTCCCTCCTCGCCGACCTGGGAAAACCCCGCTGGGTGCGGGTCGGGATCGGCGCGGGCCAGACGGTGGAGCGGGCGCTTGCGGCGTACCGGGAGGATCCGGGCGTCGAATACGCCCAGCCCAACTTCTTCTATCGCACCGCCGCGGCGCCCAACGACACGCAGTACGGTCAACTCTGGGCATTCCAGGACATGAACATGGAGAAGGCCTGGGACCGCATCACCGACTGCGGCGGCGTGGTGGTGGCGGTGGTGGATTCCGGCGTCAATTACAACCAGGAGGACCTCGCCGCCAACATGTGGAACGGGGGAACGGCGCACCCCAACCACGGCGTTGACTTCGTCGACGGCGACAACGACCCGATGGATCTCCACGGTCACGGTACGCACGTCGCGGGCATCATCGGGGCGGTGGGCAACAACGCCCGGGGGACCACGGGGGTCTGCTGGAGCGCAAGCGTCATGGCGGTCCGCGTGGTGGATGCCACGGGCATCGGCACCACGGCCAATATTCTGCAGGGCGTGAATTTCGCGGTCGCGAACCGGGCCAAGGTCATCAACATGAGCCTGGGAGGCGGGGCGTTCGACCAGGCATTCAGCGACGCGGTCACCTCGGCGCAAAGCGCCGACGTCGTCGTTGTGGTTGCGGCGGGCAACGAGGCGGCGAACAACGACGGCGGAACCACCCCCACCTACCCGTGCAACTTCCCCCACCCACACTGGAGGCTTAATGAATCAGACCCTGCAACCTGTCTACGCCGGCCGTACCGGCAGCGCGGATCTCGTTGCCCAGCGCAACCGGGTGCTGCGAAATACCTAC
>JAJZRM010000224.1 GCA_021802685.1 Deltaproteobacteria bacterium
CCCAGCGTCTTCGGCTGGAAATCCGTGTACGCGGCCTGGACCGAGGATGCCAGCGGGATCAGGTTGGCGGACGCAAGGGAAGGGTCGCGGGTCCAGTACGCGTCGTATCGAACGGTGCGCCCCCCCTCGAAATTTTGCCCGTCCGCGTATTTCGTCACGGGAGCCCAGGAGAGCCGCCAGGTTTCGGGATCGGAGTATGTCCGCCGGACGATCGAAAGGTTTCCGGGCGTTGCCGGGGTCCGGGCATCCACGTTGACGACCGTGACCTGCCTGGCGGCGGTTTTCGTTATCCCGGAGTATGTATAACTTGCGTTGACGTTGACGGCCTGGTTCGCCGTTACGGCGGCGGCGGTGAGGACTCCCGAGCTGCTGATGGCGGCGTACGCGTTGGAAACGCTCCATGCCGGGTTCACGCCGGAAGTGGTGCCGTCGCTCCAGGTGGCGGTGGCGGTGTAAGCGCCCGTGGCTCCCTCGTTGACGGACGACGGCCCGTTGACGGCAATGGCGCTGAGCGTGGGCGACGGCGGTGGCGCGACGGCGGGCACCGCCCACGGGTAGGCGCCGGAAAGGGAGGATTCCTCCCCGGTGCTCAAAGTCGTTTTCATGGTGAAGTAGACCGTCCCCCCGGAGACCATCCCCTGGGCGGCCGGGTCGAACGTCGCGGAGGTCTGCGTCACACCGGCCGCGATCGTGTTCAAAGAGGTGCGCAACGAGGAGTCCGTGGTCCAGTACACCGAGTAGGATATCGTCTTCCCGGTGATCGTGGTGCCGTCCGTGTACTTCGTGACGGGCGACCAGGAGACGGTCCGGGTTTCCCCGAAAGCGGGTTCGCGGACGGCGAAGAGGATTCCGAAGGCCAGCAGAACGAGCGCGGTCTTTTTCATGGTCATCGTCATCACCTCGCCCCTACGACCGTTCCCAGACGACGGGTTCCATGAAATCCGATTTCTGACGATCGGGTCCTACCGCCCTCATGGAGACATAGAGCCGGGACGCCGCCGGCACGTTCGGGAGAAGGTCCAGGCGGAACTCCTTGACCAGCGCCTGGGAGACGGTTTGACCGTCCGCAGAGCGGTAATCTTCCACCGCGCTCACCTGGCCCGCCGGAGGATCGTTGTCGGTGAAGTTGCCGTCCTCCCGGACGTAGATTTCGTAATAGTCGAGCTCCTGGTACGGGTCGATCGCGGTGTTGTCCGCAGTCGTTTCCGGTGGAGCCCAGGAAAGAACGGATGCGGTGATCGACGGCGTCGTCGTCCCGGTCCCGGATGTTTCTCCGCCGCCACCGCCGCCGCATCCCACCGACAGGGTCGCTACGGCAAGCACTGCCGTGAGCATTCCGACGAACAGGATCAAGGTGCTGCTACGAAGCATCGTGGTTCCTCCCGGTCCTTCGCATCATTGCGCGGACGCTGGTTGGAACCCTTCTCAATAACCGTGCCGAAAGGTTTTATTTCCGGGGGGCCAGTGCTATCTGATGAATATTCCAGGTGAAATGTTAGTGATAGGAAGAGTGTATGAGTTGCCGGCTGTGCTTACGGAGCAGTACAGATTTTTCTTCGGCGGGACCCCTATTACAGACTTGTTATCGAGAAACGGAAGCGTTAAGGCGTGTCCGGGACGATCCAATCTCCGACCGGGATCAATTCGCCGGTTCCCGGAACGTGCCGCAGGATATAGCACCCTTTCGAGGCGAACCGCTGGCCGGGTCCGAGGCTCAGCCGCCCGTACGAAGCCGGCGTGACCGAGTCTTCGGCCATGTGCTCCACCCGCTCGATCAGGTACTCCCGCGAGAAGAAATCCAGGAGGCGGTCGAGGGCCTCCGCGACGATGGTGACGGAGAAGAAGGCGTTCGCCTGCACGCGTTCCTCCCCCGGGGGGACATTCCGGGCGCGAAGCCACAACCGGATCCGTGTCAGCCCCGGCCCCTCCTTTCCGGGGAGCGGAAACGGGTGGACCAGGCGCACGCGCTCCGTCGGCGCGCCGAGGGACGAGGCGGCCGTCGTTCCGGCGAGCGTGGAAGAGAGGTAGATCCTCCGGGGCGAGGCCGCATTCCAGGCCGGTTCTCCGAGGCGGCGCAGGTCGGACCCGGACAGCCACAGGACGGCGGCCGAGAAGCGGTTTCCTTCCGGCAGCGTTTCGAGGAAACGGGCCGGCGGTTCTCCCGCCGCCGGCAGGAGGACGTCGCGCAGTACGGATCCGACGGCCGTTCTTGCCAGCGATTCGCGGAATGCCGCCGCGGCCGCCTTTCCGGGCCCGTCGTCACGATATACCTGGACGACTTCGAGGGGGCGGGTGACCTCGGGATCTCCGCCCAGATGCCATGCGAGCGCATCCGCCTCGAGCGCCACGCCTCTCGAGAAATACACGCTGTAATGTCCGGGCCCGCGGATCCCGGGGGCGGCGACGTCGGGAAAGAAGCACGGGACCTCGAACCGCTCGCAGAACCGATGGACGGGTCCCCATCCTCCCGCGGAAATGCCGCCGATGAGCGCGAAGACGGGCCGGCGCCTGTAACGCGCCTCGAGCTGGTCCCCCCAGGTTTCCTCCGGGCCGGTCACCTCCCATTCGTCGATCTCCCATTTGCGGTAGGCGCGGTTCTTCCTGCTTTCCGGCCCCGGGACAGCCCGGGCGCGGGCCGCCTCGCGGCGCGTTCCGGCGTTCTTGTCGCGGACGAAGGCCCGCAGGACGTCGAGCATCGCATCCCGGCGGTCCCGGCCGACCCTTGCGTCGACCACGGTGGCGAACCGGATCACCTCCTCCGTGACTCCCGGGGATTCACCCGCCGAGAGGGACTTGAGGTAGTCGACCAGGCGGCGAAGATCGGCGTCCGCAAGGGAGTAACGGGGCATCGCCGCGTCGAGACTCCGCCCCGCCGGGTCGATTCCCTGCCGGATCGCGCGGGCGAGGGATTCATCCGTATAGGCGGGCCACGGTTTCTTCCGATCCGGCGCCGCCCGATCGGCCCATGCGGATCCGTGGAAATCCGAGGGCCGGTAGAGCGCCTGCCCGGTGACGGGCCGGACCGCCGTACCCCCCTCGAAGGAACCCATCCCGCTGCGCCGGTGACAGTTCGCGCAGGCGCCCATGGCCCCCGAAAGGGATGCCCTTCCCCGGGTCTCGCCGCGCATGTTTTCCCCGGACGGGAGGATCCCTTCCCGGTACATTCGCTCTCCCGCGCTTTTGCGGGGCGGATCTTCCGGTTCGCCCCCCGGGACCGGCAATGCCCCCCCCGCGACGAAAAGGAAAAACAGGAGAATCGGCGCGCCGATGCGATCCGGAAAACGGCTTATTACGGACGATGCGCCCTTTCGCCGCCTCATGGGGTTCCGAGGATCTTCCGGACCTCGCGCTCGAGGACCTCGGCGTGCACGATCCCGTCGACGCGTACCCAGGGATCGCGGGGCGATCGCCGCAGGAAGGTGTAGGGAGCGTGGTTCATCTTGTTTCCCCGGTAGGCGCCGAAAGCGCGCTGGACGGCGACGACGTCGGGCAAACTCCCCGTCAGGAACATCCAATCCGGGTCCGCGTCGAATATAGCGGCGTACTTCCGCAGCACGGACGGCGTGTCGTGTTCCGGATCGATCGTGATCGAGATCGCCCGGATCCTTTCCCGTTCCTTTCCGAGGTCCTGGCGTGTCCTTGCCGCGATTCCCGTCAGCAGGGGGCAGATGGTGGGACAGGTCGTGAACACGAACTGGAGCATCACCGGTCGTCCGTCGTCGAGCGCGGCCCGCAGGGAAACCGTCCTGCCGTCCGTTCCTTTCAGGGCGACGTCGGGCACGTTGACGGAGACTTCGGCGATCCGAACCCTCTGCCCCCCGCCGGCGTCGGCCGCGGAAGAACGGGCGTCGGGATGAATCAGGGGCAGGAGGAGGAACCCCGCCATTGCGATCGTTCCCGCCCGATTCCGCCACATTCCTCGTTTACGCGTTCCTTCCAACGTCCCCCCCCGACCCCGGTCCTTCGGCCCCCGGGAATATTGATATCATGAAACTTGTTCGTTGAAATTACCAACTAAGGAACGAACCGATGTAGACGAGATCCGAGGGGAGGACGCTTGGCGACCCCTGGCAGGAAGCCACTGACAGGCGGCAGGGTATCCACCCTGGGCGGACCGTGGGGCCTGCTCCTCGGAATCCTGGTTTTTTCCCTGTTTTACGCGCTTCATCTCCGCGGCCAGCACCTCCCCCATTATCTTTCGGAAATGTTCGTCGTCGTCGTCGCCGTCGGCGTTTTCATGCTGACGTGGAACGGACGCCGGTTTCTCGATAACCATTTTTTCCTTTTCCTCGGGATCTCCTACCTGTTCGTGGGAGTCATCGACGGCCTGCACGCGCTTGCCTTCGACGGCTGGATCGGCGGCAAAGAAAATATCGACATCCAGTTCTGGTATGCCGCCCGGTATTTCCAGGCCGCCTCTTTCGTGACGGCTCTGCTGTTCGTCGTCCGGAAGTTCCGTCCCGGCGTCGCGCTGGCGGTCCTGTCCGCCGTCGCGGCGTCGCTGGTCGGCGCCATTTCCGGGGGGATGTTCCATGGCTGGTTCGACCACGCGGCGCACCCCTGGTTCATGGGCATGAACGATCTCGCCCTGTTCGGACTGGGCGCGGCCGCGTACGCCATGCTCCGGCGAAAGAGGGAGCATTTCGACAGGGAACTGCTCGATTGTCTCAGCCTGTCGATCCTGATCGCGGTCCTTTCGGGTGTGGCGGAAGGACTCGGAATGAGGGGGTACGCGAAGCTCTTCCTGCTCGGGGATTTGTTCCTGGCCTTGTCGTTTTACCTGGTCTACAAGGCGGTGATCCAGACGGGCCTGATCCGCCCCTACGACATGCTTTTCCGTAATCTCAAGCGGAGCGAGGAGGAGGCCCGCGCCGCCCGAAGCGGCCTGGAGGCCCGGGTGTTCGAGCGCACGGCCGAGCTGCGGGGCGTCAACGAGCGCCTGGCGCGGGAGCTGGCCGAGCGGAAGGCCATGGAGCGGGAGCGCGAGATGACGATCGATCTCCTGCGGCTGATCAATAACGCGAAAACCATCAAGGAGCTGGTTTCGGACCTCACTTCCTTCCTGCGGGAGCGGTCGGGGTGCGAATCGGTCGCGATCCGGTACCGCGTCGGGTCGGAGTTCCCTTACATGGAAAACAACGGGTTCGTGGAGGACGACGGGTTCCCGGACGGGTTCGCCTATTCGGCCGCCTGCTTTGGCGCTGCCGGG
>JAJZRM010000225.1 GCA_021802685.1 Deltaproteobacteria bacterium
TCCAGCAATAAATCGCCCGTTCCTTCCCGCAATTTCTGGTTTTTCGCCAGGGTCCTGTACACGTCGAGGACAAAAACGACGCTCAGGACCCCGACCGTTTCCCCGTCGTCGTTCCTGAGCGGGTACCCGAGATTGAAGCCGTGTTTGAGGGTCGCCCGGTTGATGATGTATTCGCCCGAGGACAATCCGCCGGATGCCAGCGCATTCCGGAAATACCGCCTGTCGGAAACGGGAAGGGACGGGACGGCGGGGATGGCCGCGGCCCACACTTTGCCGTCCAACCCCGCTATGAAGATATTGGAGTAAATGGGGTTCAATTTCAGGATGTCTTCCAGGAGGGGTTGCACCCTGGCGGCGTTGCGGTTCCGGATTTCGGGCAAATGCGCCAGGGAAACCATCAGTTGCCGGGTGGCCGCGACCAGGTTCCGCTGCTTCGAGGCGATACGGTCCGCGAGTATCTGGGTCTGCGTGCGGGCTTCCGCCACCGCATCGTTTCGAAGTTTGATCCCTGAATAGATGATGATCCCCGCCGCGGGGAGGGCCATGATGAAGACGATCAGAAACAGCTGCGCCCTGATGGATAATGAAGACAACCTGGAGTACACGATGATTCCCCCGCCGCCCTACCGGCCGGCCAGCGCCCGGAAGAAACGCGACTGCACCTGGCGCGACAACAGCGCCTTCTTCACCGGCGGAAGGCCGATGACGATGCGCGTCACCGCCCGCAGGGCGGAGTGGTCGAGGCGGTCGAAGTCGTCGAAAAGCAGGTTCTGGAACTTCCCCCGCTCGATGGCCATGACCACGGCCCGCTGCCAGGAGGTTTCCGGGACCAGGATCCGTTCCTTTCGCGGGGACATGGAGAGCGCCCCGCGGGCGCAGGCGGGCCTGCACACGCCGCAGCCGAGGCACGCCTCCTCGTTCAAGGCGGCCGTCTTCCCTGTTCCTTCCCCCTCGATGCGTATGGCGGACACGGGGCATCTCCTCGCGCACGATCCGCACCCGTTGCATTTCGACGGATCGAACGCCGCCCGGAAGGGGGAGGTGACGACGGCGCCGAACATCTTGAACCGGTTGATGGCCGAAAGCATGGCGCAGCAGCAGCCGCAGCAGTGGCACACGTACGCGGGACGCCGCTCCACGTTGTCCCCGATGTGCACCAGCCCCTCCGCGCGCGTCCGGGCGAAGATGTCCAGCGTTTCCTCCCGCGAGATCCGGCGTCCGAGGCCGTGGCGGACGACGAAGTCCGCCGCCGCGTTCAGCGTGGTGCACACCTCCATGGGTTTCCCGCAGGTTTTCCCCTCGTGCTCCTGGATGTGGCGGCAGTAGCACAGGGACACCGCCCACGCTTTCGCGTTGCGGACGATGTCCGTCGCCCGCTCGTGGTCGAGGATCCGCGTCAGGTCCGCGGGGTCCGCCTGGTCCTCGTGGACCAGGGCGCGCCCCACCTGGGTCTTTCCCGCGAACACGGACCGGGCGAAATCGGGGTCGCCGTGGGCGTACGCCGCCATGTGGCGGGCGATCTCCTTCTGCGGGAGGTCGCTCCGCACCCGCATGAAAGCGAACTCGAAGAAGCCGACGACGGTGGGGGAGAGGATATAGGTGTATTTCCCTTCGCGCTCGAAGTCCATCACGAGCCCTTTGTCGGCCATCCGGTGGAGGATGGGCGACAGCTCCGCCGGGGATCTCCCCGTCCGGCGGGCGATCCCTTCGATGCCGGTGAACCGGATCGGCATACGCGCCCCGATCTCCGCCTCTTCCGGGGTGTAGAGGAGTCTCAGGATCTCGTAGAGCGATTCCGCGGGGGGTGCGCCGATGGGAAAACGGTCCAGCCGCTCCTGGAGCCGGCCGTATACGCCCTTTCCGTGACGGATGTGTCCCATGCCATCGACAGGATAGCAGAACCACCGTTGTACGACACGCGGGGTTGAGATACAGTTGCGGAAACGGCGGCGGCTTCGTCCCGGCACGGGACGCGAAAAGCGCCGCGGAAGGGAGGTCCCCCGTGTCCGGTCCCGATTTCTCCGAGATCTTCCGCCGGTACAAGGAGGCCCTCGGCCAGGCGCAGCGATCGCAGGGAAAGACCATCCCCGGAGGAGGTAGCATGCCCCCGAAACTCGGATTCCTCAAGTTCGCCGTCCTCGCGTTGGTCGTCGTCGTCGTCCTTTCGGGCGCTCTCGTGATCGTGGGCCCGGGCCAGCGCGGCGTGTTGATGAACTTCGGCGCCGTCTCGCCCAACGTGTGGGGAGAGGGGCTCCATTTCAAGATCCCGGTCTACCAGAACGTCGTGAGGATGGACGTGCGCGTCCAGAAGGAGGTGACCGAGGCGTCGTCGGCCTCCAAGGACCTGCAGGACACCCATTCCACGATCGCCGTGAACTTCAACATCATCCCCGACAAGGCGGGGTGGGTCTTCCAGAACATCGGAATGGGGTACAAGGAGCGGGTGATCGACCCTGTGACCCAGGAGGTGGTGAAGGCGGTCACGGCGAAGTTCACCGCCGTCGAGCTGATCACGAACCGGGAAAAGGTCCGCACGGAGATCAAGGAGGTGCTGAAAGCGCGCCTGCTCGACTACAACATCGCCGTGGTGGACGTCTCCATCGTCAACTTCAAGTTCAGCGCCCAGTTCGCCCAGGCGATCGAGAACAAGCAGACCGCCGAGCAGATGGCCCTGAAGGCCCAGCGGGACCTCGACCGGATCAAGATCGAGGCGCAGCAGAAGGTCGCCCAGGCGCAGGCCGAGGCGGAGGCGTTGCGGCTGCAGCGGCAGAACGTAACGGCGGAGCTCGTGGAGCTGCGGCGCATCGAGGCGATGCAGGAGGCGATCCGGAAGTGGAACGGCGTGATGCCCAACGTGACCGGGGGCGCGCTGCCGTTCATCGATGCGAGGTCGTACACCGGGAAGTAACTCCCCGGATCAGACCGACTTCGCGATCCGCTCCGCGGTCAGGCGGGACTGCAGGACGCAGTCGTTCAGGGCGATGCCGCGGTAGGCGTTGCTGTTGAGGTGCAGGCCGGGAAGGCCCGCAAGCCGGGCATCGATCCGTTCCAGCCGTTTCCCGTGGCCCACGAGGTACTGCGGAATCCCCCGGTCGTGGAAGAACGTGCGGGCCAGAACCGGCTCCACGGCGATCCCCATGATGTCCGAAAGCTCCCTGCGGGCGATGGAAAGCAGCGTCTCCTCCGGCAGCGACGCCATCTCCGGGGCGCGTACTCCGCCCACCATCACGCGGAGGAGGGCCTTCCCGTCGGGGGCGCGGTTCGGGAAGACGCTGGAGTCCCACAGCGCGCCCAGGATCTTCCGCTTCTCCCCCCGAGGGATGAGGAAACCGAACCCGTCGAGAGGGTTCCCCAGCGTTCCCGCGTCGTACCCCAGGGCGGCGACGGTGACCGGCGAATAGGGGATCGCGTTGAGGGCGTCGATGAGCGCGTCGTCCAGGGGCGCAAGGATGCGCGCCGCATCGTAGGCGGGGGTCGCGACCACCACGATGTCCGCTTCCATCTCCTCCCGGATACCTCCTTCCGAGAGGTGAAGCGCGTACGAATCGCCGCGCCGCTCGATCCGCTCCACGGACACGTTCATGTGGAGCCCGTCGGCCAGCCGGGAAGCCAGAACATCCGCCAGCGTCTGCACGCCGTGGTCGAAGGAGACGAGGACCCCCCCGGGCCCGGCCGACATCTCGCTTTTCACCCCCTGCTTCGACCGCTCCCTCTTCAAGGCGAGCATCCCGCGGACCAGGCCGCCGTACTTGCTCTCGAGGTTGTAGATCAGGGGGAAGCAGGACCGCAGGGACATCCGGTCGGGATCGCCGGCGAAGATCCCGGTGACCATCGGGTCGATCAGCTTCTCCAACGCCTCGGTCCCGAGGCGCCTCCGGGCGAAATCGCCCAGCGATTCGTCGACGTTGGCCGGCGGCCCCGCGGCGAACGGTTCCCACAGGATCCGCGCCCGTCCGGAAGGGGAAAGCAGCTGCGACCGGAAAAAGGCCACCGGGGTTTCCGGAAGCCGGTGCATCGTTCCCCCGGAGTAGATGTACCGCTTGCGGGCCAGGTCGGAGGAGCGGACGACGCGGTCCTCGATCCCCAGGTCCTTCACCAGGTCCATCCCGTGCGGCTTGTTCGTGAGGAAACCGTTCGGCCCCCATTCCAGGTTGAAGCCGTCCTGGCGGATCGTGCGCATCTTCCCGCCCGGAACGCCGTCGGCCTCCAGGAGCAGGATCTCGGCGTCCTTTCCCGCGTCGTAGAGGTTCCGGACGAGGTAGTGGGCGGTGCACAACCCCGAAAGGCCGGCGCCGACGATGACGATACGCGGCATTTTACGCTCCCAGCACGATGTCTTTCAGCGCGTCGATGAACGCGGGCGAGTCGTTCAGCGCGGGCGTCCGAAGAAACGATTGTATACCGTTTCCCCTGGCGTGGGCGGCGAGCCGGATGTCCAGCTCATGAAGCGTCTCGATATGGTCCGAGACGAAGCTCACCGGGACGACGACCAGCTTCCTGACCCCATGCCGCGCGAGCCGCGTCACCTCGTCCACCGTGTCGGGGGAAAGCCATTCCTCGCGCCCCGCCCGGCTCTGGTAGGAGAGGGCGTGGGGAAGGCCGGGGAACTCCCGCATCACGGCCGCCACCGTCCGCTCCGTCTCCGCCTGGTACGGATCGCCCCCGACGATCAGCCGTTTCGGGACGCCGTGGGCGCTGAAGAGCAGGAACATCCCTTCCCGGTCGATCCCCCGGATCGCGCGGGATACCGTTTCCGCCAGGGCGGCGACGTACTTCGGGTGGTCGGGGTAGGAACGGACCTCCGTCACCGGGAAGTCGCACCCCGCCCAATGCAGCCACCGCCGCAGGTCGTTCAGGCTGGACCCGGTCGTGGCCTTGCAGTAGTGCGGGTAGAGGGGGAGCGCGATCGCGCGCGTGACTCCGTCTTCCTTCATGTCGAGCGCGGCGTGTTTCGACAGGGGGTGCCAATACCGCATCCCCACGTAGACCTTGAAGTTCCCGCCCGTCCCCCGCAACGCTTCCTCGAGGGCGGACCGTTGGGCTTCCGTGAGGGCCGCGATCGGCGAGCTCCCGCCGATCTCTTCGTAGTACCGGCGGACCTTGCGGGCGCGCAGGCCCGAGACGATCCAGGCGAAAAGCGGCTGGGTGACCGCCCCCG
>JAJZRM010000226.1 GCA_021802685.1 Deltaproteobacteria bacterium
CGGGAGGAACTTGCCGAAGCCGCCGAGGCGCTGTTCACGCTCGCCCACCGGGAAGGGTGAACCCTCACGCCCTCTGCGCGCACAACCCTTCGGAAAGCATCCGGAAAATCTCACCCGCGGTGATGGACGGATGGAATTTCTGCTTCTTCGACAGGATGTAGGTCCGTGACAGTTCGTCCATCGCGCCGAACACGACGCGGCGGGCCACGCCGACGTTCAGGTCCTGGCGGAATACCCCGTCCCGCTTTCCCTCCTCCAAGATCCCGCTCAAGACGTCCAGGTAATCGAAGAATTTGACCGGGGCGTAATCCTTCAGGAACTTGCTGCTCTGCCGGATCTCCACCTGCAGGACCTCGATGAGGCCCGCCTCGCGCTCCAGGAGGTCCATGTGGTTGTCGATGAAGATCTTCAACTTCTCCAAAGCGCCTCCGCCCGATGCGGTCCGCTGTATGACATCGGCCACCACCTCGCTCATCTTCTCCTCGAAGAGGGAGATCAGCAGGTCGTCCTTGTTCTTGAAGTAGAGGTAGATGGTGCCGTCCGCGACCCCGGAGGCGCGGGCGATCTCGGACACTTTCGAGTTGAAGAATCCCTTGCGGGAGAAGACCGCTATGGCCGCCCGGAGGATCCGGTTCCTCTTGTCTCCCCCCTGGCTCGAAACCCGTTTCGGCATCGTTTCCTCCATGGAATGAACCGTAATTCATCCATGAAGGTACCCCCGCGAAAACGGACTGTCAAGCGGAGCTATTCGCGGTATCCGAGCCTGCCCGACAACGCCGTGGAGGCGCGGAGGACGGCGGGTGCGATCACCTCGGAGATCCGGTCGTCCGGAAGCCTGTGGGCCGGTCCGGACACGCTGATCGCGCCGACCACCTTGCGGGTGTAATCCCGGATGGGGGCGGCGAGGCACCGGAGACCGTCCTCGAACTCCTCCAGATCCGTCGCGTACCCGTTCTCCCGCACGGCCATGATGTCCTTGATGAACTCGGCGCCGATGGTCTTCGTCTTTTTCGTGAACCGGGGGAGCTCCCCGGAGAACCGCTTCGAGAGCTCGTCGTCCGACTCGAAGGCGATGAGGACCTTGCCGGCGGCGGTGGCGTGGAGCGGCATGTGCAGGCCCACGCGGGAGACCACGCGCACGGTGGAGGTCCCCTCGACCGCGTCGAGGTAGACGACCTCGTTTCCGCGAAGGAAGGAGATGTAGCTCGTTTCCCCCGTCGTTTCAGCCAGTTCCTGCAGGATCGCCTTGGCCTGCTTCAGCAGACCCCGCTGGTGGATGAAGGTCTGTCCCAGTTCGAGGCACTTGATCCCGAGCCGGTAGTTGTCGTTGGCCTTGTTCTGCTCGATGTAGTTGCGCGACTGCAACGTCGCCAGGATTCGAAAGACGTTGTTCTTATGGAGTTTCAGCTTCTTGCTGAGTTCCGTCACTCCCAGTTCGTCCATGTCCTCCCGGAACTCTTCGAGGACGTCAAGCGCGTGGGCCACCGACTGGATAATATAGTTCGACTTGTCACGACGCACCATCATCGACCCCCCGGGCTGCAAACCTGACGTTGAAAAAACAAAACATCGTTAGATATATTTTACCCTGTGCCTCATGTCAACAAAAAAACCGAACCATATTCCTCTTCTTGGATTTATTTGTATTCCCGCCGCTCGGGCGGCTTTGCGGAACGCAACCGGGCGATTTCGGACTTCAACGCATCACGGTAAGGGTAATCCGGAATGTTTTCCAATAGTCCTTCCCACGCCTTGATGCCCCCCTCCAGGTCGTTCTTGTCGTGCAGGAGGATGACGCCCAGGTTGTACCGCGATTGCGGGTGGCGCGGATTGGCCGATATGGCTTTTTTCAGTTCCTCGACGGCCAGGTCGAATTGCCCCATCCGGCGCAGGCAGATCGCCATGTCCGTCCGAACGTTCGCATTGGACGGATCGAGCGCCAGCGCCTTCCGGTAGCTCGCGACGGCCTGCGCGTCCTGCTTCGTGTCGAAATAGAGGTTTCCGATGCCGATCAGCGCCTGGAGATTGTCGGGATCCTTCCGCAGGATCCCTTTGTAGTTTTCGATCTCCGCCGGGGCGTTCAGGCGGATCGGCTCCCCTTCCCCTGCCGGCGGAGGCGGCTCGCTCTTCTTGCATCCGGCGAGCGGAAGGACCAGGCAGAGGGCGAGGAATGCAACCCATGGGACGATACGGTTCCGTTTCATATCGCGATCACCTCGAGCGTGTCCGGGCATGCCGCCAGCATCTGTGAAACGGTCCGTTCCCCCGGCGGGACGACCGCTTCCGGAGCCACGTCCGCCACGGCCGCAAGGCAGAAGCGGCGGTTCGCCAACGACGCATGGGGGATGGTCAGCTCCGGCTCCGAAAGAACGGTGTTCCCCAACAGGATGATGTCGACGTCCAGGCGTCTCGGTCCCCACCGGGCGCCCCCCATGCGCCCCGCTTCCCGTTCCAGCCGTTTCGCCAGCAGAAGGAGGTCCCGCGGGGACATCCCGGAGGCGCCGCGGACCGCGAGGTTCAGGAACCACGGCTGGTGCGCGCGCCCGTACGGCTCGCTGGCGTACATCCGGGAAACCGAACGGATCTTCATCTCCCCGGACAAGCGGTCGACCGCGTTCCGGATCTGGCGGACGCGGCGCCCCAGGTTGCTTCCCAGGAGCAGGACCGCGTCGTCCTCCGCGAACGGTTTCAGCGTACGGGCTCCCGGTCCCGCTCCACGACCCGGTTCGTCAGGGAGCCGATCCCGCCCACCTCCACGGTGACGACGTCCCCCGGGTGCAGCCGGCCGACGCCGGAAGGCGTCCCCGTGGCGATCACGTCCCCGGGGTAGAGGGTCATGTTGGACGAGACGTATTCCACCAGCCGGAATACGTCGGATCCCATGTCCCGCGTGTTTCCCGCCTGCCGCTGTTCGCCGTTCACCAGGCAGCGCACCGGGAGGGCGGACGGATCGATGCCGGTCACGATCCACGGCCCGATCGGCGCGAACGTGTCGAACCCCTTGGACCGGGCGAACTGCACGTCCTTGATCTGGAGGTCGCGGGCCGTCACGTCGTTGATGCAGGTGTAGCCGAAGATGTAATCCGCCGCGTCGGCGGCCGCCACGTCCTTCGCCCTGCGCCCGATCACCACCGCGAGCTCGGCCTCGTAGTCCACGTGCTTCGACTGGCGCGGGTAGACGATTTCCGCTCCCGGGCCGACGACCGCCGAGGACGCCTTGAGGAACAGGAGCGGCTCCTCCGGGATGAGCATCCCCACTTCCTTCGCGTGGTCCTTGTAGTTGAGCCCCACGGCGACGATCTTGCCCGGAGAGACCGGCGCGAGCAGGAAGACGTCCTCCAGGCGGAGGACGATCCCCGTCTCCCGGATGCCGTCGAAGGGCTCCCCGGTGATTTCGCGCACGGTGCCGTCCGCGGCGTCGATCACGCCGTAGCGGACGGCGCCTTCGCATTCGTAGCGGGCGACCCTCATCGGTCGAACCCCAGCACGGCGGCCATGTCGTAGAGGCCCGCCGGTTTTCCCAGCAACCACGCCGCCGCCCGGACCGCGCCCCGGGCGAACATCTCCCGGCTTTGCGCCCGGTGGGTGATCTCCAGCCGCTCGCCGATCCCGCCGAACACCAGGGTGTGCTCTCCGACCACGTCGCCGGCGCGGACGGCGAACACGCCGATCTCCTTCCGCGCGCGTTCCCCCACCATCCCCTTCCGTCCGTAGACGCCCGCGTCCTCCATTTTCCGCCCCAGGGCGGCCGCCACCGTGTCGGCCAGTTTGACCGCCGTACCGGACGGGGCATCCTTCTTGAACCGGTGGTGGGTCTCCACGATCTCCACGTCGTACTCCTCGCCGAGAAAGCGCGCCACGTCCGCCGCCACCCGGAACATCAGGTTGACCCCGATGCTCATGTTGGGGGACTGCACGATCGGCGCCCTTCCCGCCGCCTCGCGGATGCGTTCCATCTGTTCCGCGGAGATCCCGGTGCTCCCGATGACGATCGCCTTCCCCGCCGCCGCGCACGACTCGGCGTGCCGCAGGGACGATTCCGGGCCGCTGAAATCGATGGCGACGTCCGCATCGGCGATCGCCCCCGCGAAATCGTCGGACACTTTCACGCCCACCCGTCCGGCGCCCGACGCCGCGGCGGCGTCCTGCCCGAGGAGCGGGTGCCCCGGCGCCTCCACCGCCCCGGACAGCGTCATCCCGTACGGGTTCTCCGCCAGGACGTGGAGGACCGCCCTCCCCATCCGCCCCAAGGCTCCGCACACCACCACGCCGGGCAAGGGCGGCCGCCTACGCGATCTTCATGCCGGAAAGGACCTTGGCGAGGGCCTTCCGGTTGGCGTCGGACATCCCGCAAAGGGGAAGCCGGAACTCTTCCCGGATCATCCCCATCATGGCGAGGGCGGTCTTGGCGGGGATCGGGTTCGTCTCGATGAAGAGCGCCTCCATCAGGGGCCACAGCCGGAAGTGGATCTCCCTCGCGCGGGCCGTCTCCCCCGACGCGAAGGCGTCGTAGAGGGCGGCCATCTCTTTCGGCGCCACGTTGGAAACCACGGAGATGACCCCCTTGGCGCCCAGGGCGAGCATCGGGAAGTACAGCCCGTCGTCCCCCGAAAGGACGCAGAACGTCCCCGGGGTCGTCCGCAGGATGTCGCAGACCTGGCCCAGGTTCCCGGAAGCCTCCTTCACCCCGACGATGTTCCTCACCTCGGCGAGGCGCGCCACCGTCTCCGCCTTCATGTTCACGCCCGTCCGGCCGGGCACGTTGTACAGGAGGATGGGGATGTCCACGGCATCGGCCACCGCCGTGAAGTGGTCGATGAGCCCCTTCTGCGTGGGCTTGTTGTAGTACGGCGTGATGATGAGCGCCGCGTCCGCCCCGGCCTTCTTCGCGTAGCGGGTGAGGACGACGGCCTCCTTCGTGTTGTTCGAACCGGTCCCGGCGATCACGGGCACGCGGCCGGCCGCCGCCTCGAGCACGACGTCGATCACCTTCTCGTGCTCTTCGAAAGAGAGGGTCGCCGATTCCCCCGTGGTCCCGCACGGGACGATCCCCGACGTCCCGTTCCTGATCTGGAACTCCACCAGCCGCTTCAACGCCGGCACATCCAGCCGGCCGTTCCGGAACGGCGTGAGATCGGAA
>JAJZRM010000227.1 GCA_021802685.1 Deltaproteobacteria bacterium
GATGGATCTCCACGCGGGGCAGATCCAGGGGTTCTTCAACATTCCGGTCGACCACCTCTATTCCGCCCCGGTGATGCTAGACTACATCAAGGCCAACTACGGCGACGAAATCGTGGTGGTGTCCCCCGACGCCGGGGGGGTGGAGCGGGCGCGGGCTTTCGCCAAGCGGCTGAATTCGTCCCTGGCCATCATCGACAAGCGGCGGGTGGGGCCGAACGTCGCGGAAGTGATGAACATCATCGGCGAGGTCGAGGGGAAGACGGCGGTGCTGCTCGACGACATGGTGGACACGGCGGGGACGCTGGCGCAGTCCGCCGACGCGTTGCGCGTCAAGGGGGCGAGGCACGTGTACGCCTGCGCCACGCATCCCGTCCTGTCGGGCCCGGCGATCGAACGGCTCGAGAAGTCCCAGATCGAGGAACTCGTCGTCACGAACACGGTCCCGCTGGGGCCGAAGGCGGCATGCAGGAAACTTCGCGTCCTCTCCGTGGCCCCCCTGCTGGGGGAGGCCATCAAGAGGATCCACTTCCAGGATTCGGTCAGCTCGCTCTTCGTTTAGGAGGAAAACAGACGATGGCCATGATGGAGTTGGCGGCGGACCGCCGCCGCGACACGGGGAAGGAGATCAACCGGAAACGCCGCGCCGAGGGGCGCGTTCCCGGCGTCATCTACGGAAAGGGGTTGGAAACCCGGTCGATCGAGTTCGACAGGAAAACCCTCGAGAAATTCCTGGACACGGCCCGCCGGGGAACGGTGGTCGTCCGGATGACCGTCCGGGACGGCGGAGGCGGGAAGGAAGCGTTCGCGGTCCTTAAGGAAGTGCAGACCCACCCGCTCACCGACCGGGTGACGCACGTGGACTTCTACGAGGTGGCCCTCGGCCAGAAGTTCCGCGTCGAGGTGCCGATCCGGATCCGCGGGAAGGCGGCGGGGATCGAGCTGGGGGGCATCCTCGAGGTGGTCATGCGGACCATCGAGGTCGAATGCACGCCGGCCCAGGTTCCCGAGTTCATCGAGGTGGACGTCGCCCCCCTCGGGATCGGCCAGTCGCTGTACCTGTCGAACGTCCAGTTCCCCGAGGGCGTCGTTCCCACGGAGAAGGACATGCGGTTGACCGTCGCGGCGGTCCACACGCCGAAGGCCGAGGCGGCCCCCGTGGCCGAGGTGGCCGAGGGCGAGGCGGTCGAGGGCGCGAGCGTGGCGGAAGGCGGAGGCGAGAAGGAAGAGGCGGCGAAGAAGGAAAAGAAGGAAAAGAAAGAGAAGGAGTAGCGCCCCACGCGACTGATCGCCGGACTGGGAAACCCGGGGCGGAGGTACGCGGCCACGCTCCACAACGCGGGTTTCCTCGCGGTCGACCGCATCGCATCCGGGCTGGGCGCCCGGTGGCGCGCGTCCGGCGAGGCTTGGGTCGCGGTGGGCGAGATGGAAGGACGCCGGGTCGTCATCGTGAAACCGATGACGTTCATGAACCTCTCCGGGAACGCGGTGGCGCCCCTCTTCCGGAAGCACGCCGAAGGTCCCGAAGACCTGGTGGTCGTCCACGACGATCTCGACCTGCCGGCGGGCGCCGTGCGGCTCAAGCGCGGCGGGGGGACCGGCGGGCACAACGGATTGCGGTCGCTGCGGGAAGCGCTCGGAACGCCCGCCTTCCTCAGGATCCGGGTGGGTATCGGAAGGCCCCCGGCCGGAGAAGACCCCGCCGAATACGTGTTGACCCCCCCGGCCCCGGACCGGAAGGGGACGTTCGAAGAGGCGGTGTCCGCCGCTTGCGAGGCGGCGGGCGACATCGCCCGGCTCGGTTTCGACAAGGCCATGACCCGCTGGAACGCGAAGCGTCTCGGATCATAAATACGGCCTGCACCGAGAGCGTCGATGCGCCGCGCCTGCAAGGCGCGGGACTGAGGCGTACTGAAAAGTACGGCGCAAGGAGCGCAACGCAGCAGGAGCGGATGCAGCGGCGCTCGAATGCGGCCGTATTTATGATCCGAGACGCTAGACCCCCCGGCCGGATCCCCCGGCGGGGAACATACTCCTTGCCCCCGGCAAAACGTCCGGGGGCTCGATCAGCCGAAAGGAGGCAAAACCGCACGATGACACCGAAGAGGTATGAAACCGCCATCCTGTTCGACCCCGAACTCCCGGAAGACCAAAGGAAGGAGTTCCTCGGAAAACTTTCGGGGGTGATCGCCTCGTACCAGGGCGAGGTCCTGAAGACGGACGACTGGGGCAACCGCAAGCTCGCCTACCAGATCCGGAAGAGAAGCAACGCCTTCTACACCTTTCTCCTCTACACCGGCACCCGCGGCGTCGTGGAGGAGGTGGAGCGCAACATCAAGATCTTCGACGGGATCCTGCGCCACCTGACCACCGTCCACACCGCCGAACTGAAACCCGCCAAGCCGGCCGCCCCCCCGGGGGAGACCCCGGCGCCTCCCGAAGCGCCCGCGTCCGAAACGCCCCCGGCGCCCGCGGGGAAATGAGAGGACCGCAATCCATGGAGGTGCCGCCGCATGGTCGCATATAACCGCGTCATCCTCGCGGGAAACCTGGTCCGGGACCCGGAAACGCGCTTTCTCCCTTCCGGAATGGCCGTCACGGGGTTCGGCGTCGCGGTGAACTCCCGCTACAAGTCGAAAGCGACCAGCGAGGTCAAGGAGGAAGTATCCTTCTTCGACATCGTGGCGTTCGGCAAGACGGGCGAACTCTGCGCCGAGTACCTTTCCAAGGGGGCCCCGGTCCTGGTGGAAGGGCGCCTGCGGCAACGCCGCTGGGAAGCGGACGGCGTGAAGCGGAGCAAGATCGAGGTCGTGGCGGACAATGTCCAGTTCCTGGGTTCTTCGCGGGGCCAGGCGGCGGAAGGGGCGCCCCCCGCGGCACAGGCGGCGGAAGCGCCCGACGACGACGTCCCGTTCTGACAACATACCGATCGGAATAAAGGAGGAAGGAACCGATGAGCACCCCATACAAGCCCCGGCCGTCCGGCGGACCCCGCGAGGACCGCGGCCCCGGCGGCAAAAGAAGATACGTACGCAAGAAATTCTGCCGCTTTTGCGCGGAGAAGGAACTCCAGATCGACTACAAGAACGCCTACATGATCAAGCAGTTCGTATCCGAGCGCGGGAAGATCGTCCCCCGGCGCATCACGGGCAACTGCGCCACGCACCAGCGGAAGCTGACGATGGAGATCAAGAAGGCGCGCGTCGTGGCGCTGATCCCGTTCACCGCCACGCAGGTCCGGTAGGGGGTGGGCCGATGAAAGTCATCCTGCGCGAGGACGTCGAGAAACTCGGGAAGGCCGGCGAGGTCGTGAAGGTCGCGGACGGGTACGGGAGGAATTACCTCATCCCGCGGCAGATGGCGCTCCTGGCGAACGTCCGGAACATGAAGACGCTGGAGCACGACCGGCGGGCGAGCGAGACCGGCACGAAGAAGGTCCGGAAGGACGCCGAGACGGTGGCGGCGACCCTGGCCGGCCTGTCCCTCTCCCTCCCCGCGAAAGCGGGGGAGGAAGGCAAGCTGTTCGGCGCCGTCACCTCGCGGGATATCGCGGAAGCGCTCGGGAAGGCGGGCGTCAGCGTGGACCGCAAGGCGGTCCAGCTCGCGGAACCGATCAAGCAGCTGGGCGACTACAAGGTGAAGGTGCGGGTCGCGGCCGACGTGGTCCCCGAGATCTCCGTGAGCGTGGTATCCGAAACCTGATCCATCCCCGGACCCGTATTCGCAACGGCACTCCGGACGGGGGGCGTCGATGAACGGTACGCGCAACGCGCCGCCAGGCGGAAACGACGCCTCCCTCCGGGTTCCCCCGCACAACCTTCACGCCGAGCAGGCCGTCCTGGCCTCCGTGCTCCTGAACAACGACCTCATGAGCGACATCGTGGAGATCCTGCGTCCCGAGGACTTCTACCAGGGCGCCCACCGGACGCTCTACGGAGCGATGCTCGGCCTGTTCGAGGGGGGGCGGCCCATCGACCAGCTCACGCTGTCGGCGGTCATCCGGGACCGGGGGGCGGAGCAGCAGATCGGCGGACTCGACTACCTGGCGGAGATCGTGTCCGCCGTGCCCATCTCGGCGAACGCGTCCGAATACGCGACGATCGTCAAGGAGAAGTCGATCCTGCGGAAATCCATCGCCGCCGCCCAGGAGATCTCCGCGTCGGCGTTCCAGGGCGTCGGCGACCTCCGGGAGTTCCTCGACCAGATGGAGGAGAGGATCTTCGCCATCTCGGGGGAGGAAATCAAGCCGAAGTACTTCTCCATGAACGAAATGGCCCGGGCGGCGCTGAAGGACATCGAGAGGGCGTACGAGCAGAAGAAGCGCATCACCGGCATCCCGTCCGGTTTCCGGGACCTCGACGAGATCACGGCGGGATTCCAGAAGTCGAACATGATCGTCGTCGCGGCCCGCCCCGCGATGGGGAAGACGTCGCTGTGCCTCAACATCGCGGTGAACGCGGCCACCCGCCACAAGGTTCCCGTCGGCATCTTCTCCCTCGAGATGAGCCGCCAGGAGCTGGCGATGCGCATGATCTGTTCCGAAGCGCGGGTCAACTTCCAGCGGCTGCGGACCGGCCAGATCGGGCAGGAGGAGATCAACCGGCTCGTCGCATCGGTGGCGAAGCTGTCCGACGCGCCCATCTACACGGACGATTCCGGGATGCTCACGGCCCTCGACCTTAGGGCGCGGGCCCGCCGGCTGAAGAAGGACAAGGACATCGGCCTGGTCATCATCGACTACCTGCAGCTGATGCGGGGATCGTCGATGCGCTCCAACCCCGACAACCGGGTCCAGGAGGTTTCGGAGATCTCCCGTTCCATGAAGGCGCTGGCCAAGGAGCTCGACATCCCGGTGATCGCCATCTCCCAGCTGAGCCGCGGGGTGGAGAACCGCAGCGACAAAAGGCCCCAGATGGCGGACCTTCGGGAATGTGTGACCGGGGACACCCTTGTTCTGATCACGGACGGCGGCCGGGTTCCCGTTCGGGAACTGGTGGGAAAACGGGTCGATGTGTGGGCCATGTCCCCGGAAGGACGGATCGTGGCCGCGACCAGCGACCTCGTGTGGTCCGTGGGCAAGAAGCCGGTATTCAAGGTTTCGCTCGCAAGCGGGCGCACGATCCGGACGACCGCGGAGCA
>JAJZRM010000228.1 GCA_021802685.1 Deltaproteobacteria bacterium
TATGACATTCTCATCGCGCAGGCGGAGGGCGACAGCCGGGATCGCATGATCGACTGCCTCGATCGCCTCGGTTTCAATTATTTCGCCTCGGACGACCACCAGCTCCGCATCTGCAGCATGCAACTGGCGGAGATCCTCGCCCCGTTCGGCAAGGCGGGCGACAAATACATCCCTCGCGAGTACCTTGGTCTTTCACGGCGGCAGTCGAGGATCCTTCTCGATGCCCTCATCCTGGGCGACGGATCCCGGCGGGGCGACAGCGTATGCTACTGGACCAAATCGGGACGCCTCGCCGACGATGTCCAGGAACTGGCGTTGCGGTGCGGGTACGCGGCATCGAAGTCGCTCACGCCCGGCCGAGATATCTATCGCGTCAACATCCGCCGCGCGGTCGAGGCGAACCTGGCGGAGCCGGAGCGGGTCCGCTACGCGGGCAAGGTTTATTGCGTCGACGTCAAGAACCACGTCGTCTGCGTCCGCCGTCACGGGCGGGCCGCGTTCTGCGGCAACTGCTACGACGAGGGCAAGCGTTGCGCCGAAACCCTTTTCTTCGACTATTATCGGCAGCACAACCTGCAGATCCGCGTCGTCCGCATCTTCAACACGTACGGCCCGCGGATGCATCCCAACGACGGGCGCGTGGTGTCGAACTTCATCGTCAAGGCGTTGAAAGGGGAACCGATCCCGGTCTACGGGACGGGAAGCCAGACGCGGTCCTTCTGTTACGTGGACGACCTCGTCACCGGGATGATCGCCATGATGGAGCAGGACGAGCTGATCGGGCCGGTGAACCTGGGGAACCCCGGGGAGTTCACGATCCTCGAGCTGGCGACGATGGTCAAGGAACTCACCGGCTCCCGTTCCGAGATCGTCTTTCATCCGTTGCCGCAGGACGACCCCGTCCGCCGCAGGCCGGACATCACCCTCGCGAAAGAGAAACTGGGCTGGGAACCGGCGATCCCGCTGCGCGAGGGGCTGGTCCGCACCGTGGCATTTTTCAGGGAGTTGCTGGCAACTTCCAAGTAGATCGGATCCCGAACGTCCGGTTCGATAATCGATCCGCAGAACCGCAAAACCGGGACGTTCCTCAAAACTTCCGCAGAATAGGGACACTCATGGGGTCCGCGAAACCGTTCCGGTTCCGCGGCCCTGTTCCATTTCGGCGGTCCCGATCCGCGGGATATCCGAGGAGCGTCTCGGCGGATGGATCGATTTCTGCATCTCTGGCCCCCATCTGCGGGAGTTTTGAGGAACGTCCCGGTTTTGCGAGGAGGCGATGCGATGAAGAAAAAAGCGCTGCTGGTCGGCATCAACAAGTACCGGGTACCGGGCAACGATCTGAACGGCTGCGTCAACGACGTGCGTCTTATGGAGGAGACGCTCCGCACCGAGTACGGTTTCACCGGGAAGGAGAACTTCCGCGTCCTCACCGATTCCCAAGCCACCGGGAAAGCGATTCTCGACGGCCTTTCGTGGCTCACCGCCGGCGCCGCCCCGGGGGATTCCCTCGTGTTCCACTACTCCGGCCACGGTTCCAGGGTGCCGGACCGGAACGGGGACGAACCGTCCGACGGCCTTGACGAGATCCTCTGCCCCTACGACCTGGACTGGAATCATCCCCTGACCGACGACGACCTTGCCGCGGCATGCGCCGGCGTCCCGAAAGGAGCCCTCCTCACCGTCATCCTCGATTGCTGCCATTCCGGCACCGGCCTGCGCGCGCCCGCTCTCCCCTGCGCCCCGTCCCGCCCGCGCTTTCTGACGCTCCCGGAGGCCAAGCCCCCCGCTTGCCGCCGCCCCGCCCGGCGCTTCGGCGTTTCCGTCACGAAAACCAATGCGGTCCTGATCGCCGCCTGCCGGGAGGACCAGACCTCAGCCGACGCGTGGATCGGCGGCCGCTACCACGGCGCGCACACCTATTTCCTCTGCCGGGCCCTGCGCGACGCAAACTGGATTTCCACCTATCGCGCCCTCGTCGCCTCCTCGGGAGCCGCCCTGGCCCGTGCCGGTTTCGACCAGGTACCCCAGCTCGAAGGGCCGTCCCTCCTTCTGTCCTCAACGTTCCTGGAACCCCGCCGATGCGGTGATCCACCTCCGCATGCGCTACAAAGAATCGATCCGCAGGGCAATCCCATCGAAAGGAGGACGGAACATGCCGGGAAGGAGCCGCCGTAATGCCAGTCCGCGCAGCATGCCTCGGTTACCCTCGCATCGGTATCGGACGGGAACTCAAAAAGGCCCTTGAAAGCCGCTGGGCGGGAAAAACCTCGGCGGCGGACCTGCAAGCCGCGGCCGCCGGCCTTCGCCGCCGGCATTGGTCGTCGATGAAGGCCGCCGGGATCGACCATATCCCCGGCAACGATTTCTCCCTGTACGACCATATGCTCGACATGGCGGTCGCCGTCGACGCCGTCCCCGCGCGTTATCGGAGCGTTCCGGACCCGTTGTCCCGTTACTTCGCGATGGCACGGGGACTCCAGGACCCTGCGACGGGCATCGATGTCGCGGCGCTCGACATGACCAAGTGGTTCGACACGAACTATCACTACATCGTCCCCGAGCTGGAGGCCGGCCGACCCTTCACCCTGAACGCATCGAAAATTCTCGCCGAACTGGAAGAGGCGCGCTCCATCGGGGTCGAGATCCGCCCCGTGGTCCCCGGTCCGGTGACCTTCCTGATGCTGTCCAAATTCGAGCCCGGCGCATCGGAAAATCGCGTTCCCCTGGATTCGCTCGACGCGCTTCTGCCGGTTTATGAGAAGTTGCTCGGGTTGTTGGCGGCCCGAGGCGTCGCGTGGATCCAGGTCGACGAGCCCTGCCTGGTTCTCGATCTCGACGGTCCCGCCGCCGACGCGTACCGGCGCGCGTTGGGCAGGCTGGCTGCATGCAAGCCCCGCCCGCGGGTCCTGATCGCGACCTACTTCGGTTCCGTCGAGCACAACCTCCCGCTATTCGCGGAATCGGGATGCGACGGCGTCCACGTGGATCTCGCGCGGGCCCCCGGGCAGCTGGACGGCGTCCTCAGGGGGCTCCCGTCCCGGACCCTGCTCTCCCTGGGCGTGGTGGACGGCCGCAATGTCTGGCGCACGGACCTCGACGCCGCCCATTCGCTGATCCGGCGCGCCTTGCGGTCGCATGGGGAGGATCTCCTTCTCGTGGCCCCCTCCTGTTCGTTGCTCCATGCCCCGATCGACCTGGCCTCCGAAGGCGGGCTCGACCCCGAGCTGAGGAGCTGGCTCGCCTTCTCCGCCCAGAAAATCGCCGAGGTGCGCGCGCTGGCCGACGCGGCGCAAAGCGACGCTCCGGCGGGGCCGTTGTTCGAAGAAGCGCGCGCGGCCCTGTCCGGGCGGCGCGCATCCCCCCGCACGCATGACGCGAAGGTGCGGGCGCGAACCGCCGCCGTGGATGAAGCGATGCGGCGCCGGGCCGAGCCGTTCGAGCGGCGGATCGCCAAACAGAAGGCGCGCTTCGGCCTGCCGCTTCTGCCGACGACCACGATCGGGTCGTTTCCCCAGACCGGCGATATCCGGGAAGTCCGCTCGAAACGGCGGAAAGGCCTGTTGTCGAACGAAGAGTACGAAAATTTCCTGCGCGGCGAAATACGAAGATGCGTCGAAAGGCAGGAGAGCCTGGGCCTGGATGTCCTGGTCCACGGGGAATTCGAGCGGAACGACATGGTCGAGTATTTCGGGGAACAACTCGAAGGTTTCGCGTTTACGGAGAACGGGTGGGTGCAGAGCTACGGCTCCCGTTGCGTCAAACCGCCCGTGCTGTTCGGCGACGTGTCGCGGCCGCGCCCCATGACGGTGGAATGGGCGCGGTTCGCCCAGTCCCTGTCGCGAAGGCCCGTGAAGGGGATCCTCACCGGGCCGGTCACGCTGCTGCAATGGTCGTTCGTCCGGAACGATCAGCCCCGCAGCGAGACCTGCCTGCAATTGGCGCTTGCGCTTCGCGACGAGGTGGCCGACCTGGAAGCGGCGGGGATCTCCATGATCCAGATGGACGAGCCGGCCATCCGCGAAGGGCTCCCCCTTCGCCGCGGGGACAGGCCGGAATACCTGCGCTGGGCGGTGGATGCGTTTCGCCTCGCCACGGGCGGGGTTCGCGACGAGACGCAGGTCCACACGCATATGTGCTATTCCGAATTCGGGGACATCCTCGATGCCATCGTCGAAATGGACGCGGACGTCCTGTCGATCGAATCGTCCCGCTCGGGGATGAGGCTGCTCTCCGATTTCCGCCGGTGCCGGTATCCGAACGATGTCGGTCCCGGCATCTACGACATCCATTCTCCGCGCGTGCCGACCCGGGAGGAAATGGCGGCGCTGCTCGTGCTGGCGGCCGGCGTGCTTCCGCCCGGGCGCCTTTGGGTGAATCCCGATTGCGGGCTCAAGACGCGCGCCTGGCCGGAGGTCGAAGCGGCCCTCGCCAACATGGTGGATGCCGCGCGCCAGACCCGGCCGCGGTTCGGTTCCGGATAGGGCGCGATCGGCCACGCAACAGGCGCATCGCTTGCCGGAATCCGCCGGTTCCGGTAATATTCCCACAGCCGGCGCCGGCCGGATGCTCGGGTGACGACATCCGCGGGGGGCGATGCTTGGATCCGAAGTGGTACCTCGTCAAGACGAAGGCTCTGAACGAAAAAAGGGTGTTCACGCGCCTCACGGGCGCCGGATACGACGTCCTTTTCCCCAGGATCCTCAAGAAGTCCCGCCGCCATCGGGGCATTTTCGAAATCCGCCCCCTCTTCCCGACGTACCTCTTCGTCCTTTTCCCGGGCGATGATCTGAAGACCATCAAGTACACCCACGGCGTGGCCCGGGTCATCTGCTTCGGCCTGGAGCCGCAGGAAGTGGGGGAAGAGATCATCGCCGCGGTCCGGGAACGGATGGACGCCGAGGGGCTCGTCAAGCTGGAGCCGAAGAAGATCGCCCTCTCCCCCGGCCAGCGGGTCAAGATCGGCGAGGGGCCCTTCGCGGGGTTGGACGCCATCTTTATCGAGGAGCTGCCCGACCGCGAGCGCGTGGTGCTGCTGCTCGACGCCGTTTCCAGCTACAAGCTGACGATCGGGAAGAACGATCTCGAGACGTAAGCCCGTCCCCGTTCGGAACCCCCCCAAAAAACAGCGCCA
>JAJZRM010000229.1 GCA_021802685.1 Deltaproteobacteria bacterium
GGTGACCGACGCCGCGCTCCGCACGACGCTCGACGAGGCCGTGCCGAAGTCGGGCGACGGGTCGTTCGCGCTCCTCCGCACGCAGCGGAAGTACACCTGGGACCGCACGCCGTTCGACGTCGCCTTCTCCGGCGGGCGCGTCGTGCTCGTCACGAAGTCGCACGCGAACGTCGACATGCCCGTCGGCAGCCTCGACTTCTACACGACCGGCCTGCTTCTGCCCACCCACGACCGCGAGTTCGCCTACCGCCTCACGCACCCGCGCTTCGGCGTGGAGAAGACGTACGTCGCCAAGCTGATGACCGTCCCTAGGCCCTCGGAGCTGAACGTCCTGAGGCGGGGACTGCCGATCGAAGGGAAGATGACGACCCCCGCCCAGGTGAACTTCCTCGAAAAGAAGGGAGGCAAGGCGTGGGTTTCCCTGCGCATCGCCGAAGGGCGATACCACCAGGTGCGCAAGATGTTCGATGCCATCGGCCACCGGGTGACCAAGCTGCGCCGCGTAGGCATCGGGCCCCTGGAACTCACCGGGATCGAACCGGGGGAGTGGCGCTACCTCACGACGAAAGAGTTGCGGGACTTGAACGATTACATGGACCGCCGCGCGGTCGAGGTGGCCGGTCAGGGACCCCCGCCCGGCGCGCCGCGCCGCGAGAAGCGGATCGAAACCCCCGCCGACCGGGCACGGCGCAAGGCCGTGAAACAGGCCATCGCGGAAGCCGCGCGGGGGATCGGGCCGCGCCAGCCCAAGCCCGCGTGGAAGAAGGGGCCGCAAGGGCCGGCGAAGCCTCGCACGGGGCCGCCGCGGGGCCCGAAACCCGCCGGCCCGAAGAAGGGAGGCCTGCCCCGCGGATCCGGCCGCCCCGGCCGCTGAAGCGCCTCCGGTCCTACCCCGTCACGCGCAGGACGATCTTCCCGACATTGACGTTGGACTCCATCCGCTCGTGGGCTGCCGACACGTCGTTCCAGTCGAAGACGGTGTCGATGACCGGGAGCATCCGCCCGTCGGCGAAGCGGAGGAGGGCGAAGTCGGCGAATTTCCGGGTCAGGGCGATCTTGCGCGGCGTGTCCATGGAACGAAGTCCCGCGCCGGTGATCTGCAGCCGCTTGGACATCAGGGTGCGCAGATCGAACTTCTCCACTTTGCTTCCGCCCAGCGTCCCGATGACGACCATCCTCCCGTCCTTCGCCAGGGACTCCAGGTTCTGCTCGAAGTACGGGGCGCCCACGAAATCGAGCACGATGTCGACGCCCCGGCCGCCCGTCTGCCCGGCCACCCACGGCGGGAACGGGCCTTCCTTGTAGTTCCATCCCGCCCGGGCGCCCAGGGACAGGCACCGCGCGATCTTTTCCGGGGAGCCCGCCGTCACCAGGGAGTGCGCTCCCGCCTCCCGGATCAACTGGATCGCCGCCGTGCCGACACCGCTCCCGCCCGCGTGCACCAGGACGATCTGTCCCCGGGAAAGCATCGCCACGTTGAACAGGTTCTGGAACGCCGTGAGGAACACCTCGGGGATCGCGGCCGCCTCCTCGAAGGAGAGGTTCGGCGGAATGGGCATTGCGAGCCCCGCGGGGATGGAGACGAGCTCCGCGTATCCTCCCCCCGGCAGCAGGGCGCACACGCGGTCCCCCGGTTTCCAATCCCCGGCGGCGGGACCGGCGGCCAGGACTTCCCCCGCCATCTCCAGCCCCAGGATATCGGGGACGCCCTCCGGCGGGGGATGTTTCCCCCGCCGCTGCAGCAGGTCGGCGCGGTTCAGCGCCGTCGCGCGGATCCGAACGAGGAGCTCGTCTTCCTTCATGAAGGGATCCGGATGGTCCACGATGCGCAGGAACTCGATCCCTCCCAGGCCGCTCATCAACACCGCTCTCATGATCGCTTCTCCGGGGATTCCCCTGGTTTCACAATGCCAGGGTTTTCGTGATATCGACGCCGGGCAGCACGCGGTCCATCACCGACAGGAGCTGCTCTCCCGCGGAGGATTGCAGCCCCGCCCCGGGGTGGCGCACCCGGTTGGTCGCGATCAGACCGCGCAGGCGGTAGATCTCCTTGCGGATGGCGATGCCCGGCTGCTGCTCGAACACGATCAAGGGGAGAAAGCGGTTGTAGAGCTCCCACGCCGCGTCGATCCGCCCCTCCCGCGCCGCCTTCACCATGGCGATCAACACTTCCGGGAACGCGAATCCGGTCATGTAGCCGCCGCTTCCGCGCTCCAGGTCGAAGATTCCGTAGAGCGCTCCGAGGCCCGTGAGGATCGGCACACGCCGGTCCTTCATCCCGGCACGCAGCGCCGCGATCCTGGCGGGGGTGGGCGGCGCTTCCTGCTTGATGCAGGCAACCGAAGGGATTTCGTTCACCATCCTCAGGAGCAGGGGAACCGGCATGTGGACTTCCGTCGAACCTGGGTGGTCCTGCAGGACAATTGGGATGGCGACCCCTTCGGCCACCATCCGGAAGTATTCGAAGACCCGTTCGTCGTTGGGCACCGCCTCCTTCGACGGGGTCACCATGACGGCCGCCGCCCCCAGCGCCTGCGCCATCCGGCTCAGGTACACCGTCGCCGCCGTCCCCTTGTGGCTCGTGCCGACGACGATCGGGATGCGCCCGCCTGCCGCCACCACCGCGGTGCGGATCAGTTCCTCCCGCTCGGAATCCACCATCCGGTTCGATTCGCCCAGCACGCCTAGGATGGTCACCCCGTCCACTCCGATATCCGCCATGAACCGGACCACCCGGTCGAACGACTCGATGTCGACGTTTTCCTTTTCGTCGAACGGCGTCACCAGGATGGGGAACACCCCTTCGAAGGTCACGGCGGCGGCCATGGCGATTTCCCCTTTCGTTTCCGCGGTGATGATCCAGAATATACCCGAAAATCCGACCGGGAAACACCCGCGGGGATCATGCATTGACAGGGCTGCATCGCTGGAATATACTTCATAAGTTCATGACGCGGGGTGGAGCAGTCCGGTAGCTCGTCGGGCTCATAACCCGAAGGTCCCAGGTTCAAATCCTGGCCCCGCTACCAAATAAATCAAAGGGTTACGGGCAATTCCCGTAGCCCTTTTTCTTTGGTCTGCCGTAATTCTGCCGTAAAACACTCTGATGGAATCGCGGGCAACTGCGTGTCCCATCCTGCCTCCTGCAAGCCCTGCAAGAAACGCCCACCGTCCTTGCGCATCCGGTTCCGGATGTACTTCCCGTAATGCCGGTAGAGCATCTCCGTGCTTGTATGGCCCAGCATTCGGGCGACCCATAACGGGTCCTCTCCCGTGGAGAGCATCAGGGATGCGAAGGTATGGCGCGTTTGATACATCGTGCGCCGCCTGAGGCCGCACTTGTCGAGCGTGGGATACCAGGTGCGCTTCCGCAGGTTGTTTACGTCCAGCGGGGCCCCCTTGGGGCCGGTGAAGACATGGAAGGCTTTGGGAGGGGATATCTCCCGATGCCTTCGCAAGACCTCGAGCAGCGGCGGCAGGATGTCGATGTCCCGATAGGAGGAGTCCGTCTTGGGCGGGCCCTCCTTGCCTTGGACGCGTCCCTCCTTTACCGAAATCATCTTGAGGTGGATGAGGTCCACGTTGACCCACTTCAAGGCCAGCATTTCGTTCGGGCGCATCCCTGTGAAGAAGCAGGTGAAGAAATACGCCTGATACTCCGTCTCCACGGTCTCCAGAAAGAGGCGCATCTCTTGGATTGAGAATGGATCGGCGAATACCTTCTCCTCGCGGAACTTCTCGATTTCCGAAAACGGGTTCTCGGTGATGTCCTTGCGCTTCTTCGCCTCGTTGAAGAGGCATTTTACCGGGACGCAGATGTTGTTCTTGCGTTTGCCGGAGAGGTCGCCGAGGTTGTCCGCGAAATCTTCGACATCGCGGACCGCGATGCGGGACATCGGCAGCTTCCCGAAGTGCGGGATGGCATAGAGGTCCATGATGGACCGATAGTCCCGCCAGGTGGACAGGGCGAGTTTTTTCTTTTTCCGCTCCAGCCACTGCTCGGCATACTCCTTAAACGTGGTCGATACCGAATCGTAGATTCCCAGGTGGACCTGCTTGGCGATTTTCACGCGCAGGTCCTGCTCCACAAGCTCCGCGACGGACTTCGAGCTGCCGACCATCTTCCGGATCCTTCCGCCCCGGCCGTCGCTCACGTCCACCATGTACGTATTGCCGATGCTCCGTACGGTCACGGCTTACCTCCGTCGGTCGCCCAACGGCAGGTAACGGCATGAAAAGCTCATCACCTCCTTTCCCTCCTCAACCCTTGCTCGTTTTCCGGGTTCTTGCAAGGCGTATCTGGTGGGTGGAAAGGATATCCGAGGCGATCTCCTCGGGCTTCCTGGCCTCCGATGTCCCTTTGGCCATGGCGCGCGTCCATTCGACGATGACGTCGGGCTCGAAGCGGACGGCGGCAGGAAGCTTGATGTGGGGGATAAACCCCTTGCTCGTCCAGTAACGAACCGTCGAGACAGGGACGGCGAGGTATTCCGCGACGTCCTCAGATCTCCAAAGCGGTTGAGTGTTCATTTTGCACACCCCCTGGGTGTAATTCGGGTCAACATCCGCAGGACGGATGACATTCGGTACGTCCGTCCTTCCGTAGGTACTTCCGGGCACTTTTCAATACGGGTGACGCGCAACCGCGGTCTTTGGCTAGCGATAGAAAATATTTTTCGCGTTTCGCTTCGCTACGATCTGGAGCCCCGCGGTGCATAAAGCATTGAAAATAAATACCTCTCTCGCCGGGGAAGGGGTCTTTAGATTGAATACCAAGGGAAATGGAAGCTGAAACGTAGCGATACGAAAACGAAAATCCATCGTTTCCCGTGTCGCTGTTTTCGACGACGACCTCCCCTTTCGATAGGTCGCGGGAAGTTGCCATGGGCATCCATCCGTGGCCGGTTACGGCGACCATGGGGACGCCCGGGCAGTCGGCGTCACGCAATGTCACGCGTGCCACCCCATTCTTTCCCCAGCAACACATATTTCATCTCTTCCTCATCTCCCTGCCGGGTCGTTATTCGTCCGCCCACGCGTACAATGGTCAGTCACGCGTGACATCGCGTGACGGCTACCGTTCCCCCAGAAGTCGAATGCCGCGGTAGAACCGTCTCCTCGC
>JAJZRM010000230.1 GCA_021802685.1 Deltaproteobacteria bacterium
TCTCGTCCTGGCCGTACTGGGTCATGATGCCTTTCCTTTCGGGAACAGGGATTTCAGGAAATCGATCACCTTCGACTCGGGCATGGGAAAAGAGTACCGGCATCTCGGGCAGCAGACAAGGGAGCAACTTTTCCCCATGGGGCATCCGGAGCGGCACCCCCTGTCCGAAGGATCGATCTCGAACTGGCACAGGGGGCACCGGATCTTCGCGGAAGGGGCGCCGGACATCAGAACCGGACCCCGAGCCACCGGGCCGCGGAATTGACCGCGGCCCCGACCAGGACGGCGAAGGGGAAAATGAACAGGACCATCCCCGCCGCCACTTTTCCCCCGTGTTCCTTGACGATCACGAGCAGGTTGGCCAGGCACGGGATGAACAGGGTGATGGTGATCAGGCTCACCAGGACCTGGAGATTCGTGAGCAGCCCGGCCTTCGCCATGCTGAAGAGGCCCGCCGCGCCGTAGTCCCTTCGGAGGAACCCGATCAGAAACGCCTCCGCCGTTTTCGGAGGCAGGTCCAGCGCCTTCACGACAAGGGGTTCCGACACCTTCTGGAGCCAAGGCAGGAGGCCGAAGCGGTCCGCCAGGAACAGGATCAGGGTCCCGAGGATAAAGAGGGGAACGGCTTCCCGCAGGTACCATTCGATGCGAGCCATCGTTTTCACCAGGAGGTTTCCCGGTTTCGGCCAGCGGATCGGCGGGATCTCCAGGATGAAGTCCGAGGACTCGCCCGGAATCACCTTCGCCGCCAGGAACCCCACCAGGAAGATGATCCCCACGAGCAGCAGGAGCCAGGTGATCGTGGCCGCCGGGCCCACCCCCGCGAGCATGCCGAGGATGACCCCGAGCTGCGCCGAACAAGGGACCCCCAGGGCGAGGAGAAGGGTGACGATGATCCGCTCCCTCCGCGTTTCCAGGATCCGCGTCGTAAGGGTGGCCATCGTGTCGCACCCGAGCCCCAGGATCATCGGCAGGACCGCCTTCCCGTTGCACCCGATCCGCTTGAAGATCCTGTCCACCATCACGGCGAGCCGCGGGAGGTATCCCGAATCCTCGAGGATGCCGAATCCGAAGAAGAACGTCCCTACGATCGGCAGGACGATGGCGATCGCGTAGGAGAGGGCCATCGAGATCATGCCGTACGGGCCGACGAGGAAATCCCGCGCGAGCGGCCAGGGGACCAGGCGGTCCACCGCCCACGCCGCGGCCGGGACGATCCACTTCTCGAAGAGCCCGCTCTCCAGGAGATCGACGAGGAACCCCGCGCCGAATACCCCGACGAATTCGTACGCCAGGAAAAGGACCGCCAGCAGGATGGGAAGGCCGTACACCGGGTCCATCGCGAGCCTTCCGAACCGCTGCGCGAACTCGACCCCTTTCTCCGGGGCCTCCTCCCGTCCGAGGGTCCCCAGCAGGCGGTCGATCCAGGCGAGCCGGGCCTGGTTCACCCGGTAGGCCACGTCCTCCCCCGACTCCTCGGTGAGCCGGTTCCTCACGGCGTTCATCTCCCGGATCCGCTGCGCCGGGACGCTTTCGGCGAGCCACGGCGCGAGGGAATCGTCGCCGCACAGGAGCATGATCGCCAGCGCCCTCCCTCCCACGGGGGTCTCCCTCGGAAGCAGCGCCTCCATCCCGGCGATGGCCGCCTCGATCCGCTCCCCGTAACGCACCGGGGCGACGGCGGGCGAAGGCCGTTCCAGGAGGGGAAGCAACCGGTCCGTGCCCTGTTTCCTCACGGCGACGGTCGGAACCGCGGGAACGCCGAGCTGCTCCTCCAGGAGCTCGAGGCGGGGCATCACTCCCCCGTTTCGCGCCTCGTCGGCCATGTTCACCGCGAGGACCAGCGGGACGCCCATCTCGGCCAGCTGGATGGTGATCATCAGGGAGCGCCGCATGTTCTTCGCGTCGCACACCTGGAGGATATGGGCGCCGGGCTCCCGCATCAGGATGTCCCGCGTGACCCGTTCGTCCTCCGACATGGGAAGCAGCGAGTAGACTCCCGGCGTGTCGATGATCTCGTAGACCGTGCCCCGGTCCCTCGCCTCTCCGCGGGTGATCTCCACGGTGGTGCCCGGGTAGTTCGACACGTTCACGTACCGCCCGGTGAGCGTTCCGAATACGACGCTCTTCCCTACGTTCGGATTCCCCACCAGGATGACGGTGGCGGCCTGGACTTCCCGTCCCTTGGTCACGGTGCTCATTCGTTCCGTCCTTCCGCCCCGTTCGCTGCGCACTTGCGGCAGCGGCCGAAGATTTCAAGCCGGTGCGCCGCGGGGCGAAACCCGTGCCGGAGGGTCACGAGGTCCTGGAGCTTCTCGATGTCCTTGTTTTCGAACTCGATGACCGCCCCGCACACGGTGCAGACGAGGTGATCGTGGTGGGACGAGAGGCTGCTTTCATAGCGGCGCGCCCCGTCGCCGAAGTCCAGCTCGGTCGCGTAACCCATCCGCGCGAGGAGCTTCAGGGTGCGGTAGACGGTGACGGCGCCGATCCGGGGGAAACGCGTTCGTACCGCCCGCGTCAGTTCCTCGACGGTCGTGTGGTTCCGGGTCCGGAAGAACTGCTCCATGACGGCGGCGCGGCTCCGGCTCCTCTTTCCACCGGCCGACAGGATCTCTTCCTCGATGTCTTTCAGGAGGGCTTTCACCCGCGGGGCGATCCGCCGCTTTTGATCTTGAAATTCATTTTCACATTACATTACACGCGGGGCGTCCCCGGGTCAAGATATCCCTCGCAGGCAGGGAAAAAAACGGCCCCGAAATCCCGGGGCCGTTTTCGAGCCGGCGTCATGCTTTCTTTATATTTTTCCTAAGACTCGGCGGGTTTCTTGCGCGGTGCCCGTGCGGGTTTTACGTCCTGCCCCCCGCGGGCGGAGGGTTTCTTTTCCGCTTTTCCGCCGGCCCTCCCTTTCGGAGGAGCCGGCTTCTTCCCGGGCTTGTCGGCGGCTTTCTTCCCGGCGGCCTTCTTCTTCCCCTTGGCGGCGGCTTTTTTCTCTTCCGCCGGCAGGTATTCGAGGATCGCCATCTCCGCGCCGTCCCCCACGCGGAACCCGGTCCGGACGATTCGCGTGTAGCCCCCCGCCCTTGCGGTGAACCGCCCCGCCAGCGTATCGAACAGCTTGTCGGTCGCGCTCTTGTTGCTCAGCAGGGCGAACGCCGCGCGCCGGGCGTGGAGCGTGCCCCGCTTCCCCAGCGTGATCAGCCGGTCGCCTAGTCGGCGCAGCTCCTTCGCTTTCGGGACCGTGGTCTCGATCCGCTCCGAAAGCACGAGCGAGTTCATCAGGTTCCTGAGCAGCGCCTTGCGGTGCGCAGGGTTCCTTCCGAGTTTCCTGTGGTCATTGGCATGGCGCATAAGGCATCCTCTTTAAAGTCTTTCAGTTGGTCAATCCTCTTCCCGCGGCGGGCTGTACTTTTCCGGCACGAAGCCTTCGACCTTCATCCCGAGGGAGAGCCCCATCCCGACCAGCACCTCCTTGATCTCGTTGAGGCTCTTCTTGCCGAAGTTCTTCGTCTTCAGCATCTCCTGCTCCGACCGCTGCACGAGCTCGCCGATGTACTTGATCTCCGCGTTCTTCAGGCAGTTGTACGCGCGAACGGAGAGCTCGAGCTCCTCCACGGGCTTGTAGAGATTCTCGTTTCCCGCCGCCTCGTCCAGCCGAAGCGGCTCGTCGGGCATATCCGCCTCGTCGTCGAAGTTTATGAAGACCGTCAGCTGGTCCTTCAGGATCTTCGCGGCGTAGGCCACCGCGTCGGCCGGAAGCATCGATCCGTCGGTCCACACTTCGAGCGTCAGCCGGTCGTAGTCGGTCTGCTGCCCGACGCGGGCGTTCGTCACGGTGAAGTTGACTTTCCGCAGGGGCGAGAAGATCGCGTCGATGGGAATCGTCCCGATGGGGGCGTTCTCCTCGAGGTTCCGTTCCGCGGAAACGTACCCCTTCCCCATCCGGACCGTCATTTCCATCTTCAGCTTCGCGTTATCGGAAAGCTCCGCGATGTGATGGTCGCGGTTCAGGATCTCGACCATGGGATCGTCCGTGATGTCCGAGGCCTTCACCCGGCAGGGGCCCTTGGCTTCGAGATACAGGGTCCGCTGCTCCGGGGAATGCATCCGGAGGCGGATCTCCTTGAGATTCAGGACGATGTCGGTTACGTCTTCCACGACCCCGACCATCGTCGAGAACTCGTGCTGAACCCCCTCGATGCGCACGGAGGTGATGGCTCCGCCCTGGAGGGACGAAAGCAGGATCCTGCGGATCGCGTTCCCGAGGGTGGTTCCGAATCCGCGCTCCAGCGGTTCCGCGACGAACTTCCCGTAATTGAACGTGGCCGTATCGGTCTGGACCTCGATCCGGCGGGGCTTGATGAGCTGCTTCCAATTTCGCTGAAACATGCTTCCCCCTTCTCCTGCAGAGCGAGAGGTTTACTTCGAATACAGCTCGACGATCAGCTGCTCCTGGATCGGTTCCTGGATGTCCGCCCGCACCGGCAGCGCCTTGACGGTGCCCCGGAACGCGTCGCGGTCTAGTTCGAGCCAGGGCGGGATGCCCTTCCGGACCACGGCGTCGAGCGCTTCGTTCACGTTGGGGATCTTCCGGCTTTTCTCCCGGAGTTCGACGGCGTCGCCGGCCCGGACCAGGAAAGATGGGATGTTCACCTTCCTGCCGTTCACGACGAAATGGCCGTGACGCACGATCTGCCGGCTTTCGCGGCGCGTCTGAGCGAACCCCAGCTTGTACACCACGCTGTCGAGGCGGCGCTCCAGGAGGATCAGCAGGTTGTCGCCGGTCTTCCCCTTCATCCGTTCCGCCTTTTCGAAATAGTTGCGGAACTGCCGCTCCAGGATCCCGTAGATCCGCTTCGCCTTCTGCTTCTCGCGCAGTTGCACCCCGTAGTCGCTGTGCTTGGGCCGGCGCTGTCCGTGCTGGCCCGGGGGGTATCCCCTGCGCTTTATGGCGCACTTGTCGGTGAAGCAGCGGTCGCCCTTCAGGTAGAGCTCGACCCCTTCCCGACGGCACAATCTGCAAACGGCCTCTCGATACCTTGCCAAAGAAAATGTCCTCCTTGTCCCTTGGGGGTTGCCCCGGACAGACGCGCAGCCGCTTCGGCGGCCGGAAGCCGTTG
>JAJZRM010000231.1 GCA_021802685.1 Deltaproteobacteria bacterium
GGACGTCTTTCCACGTCCGGCGGATCCATTCCGCGTCCGGGGAGGCTTTCCGCGCCTCGCGCTCGATCAAGGAGACCCTCATCACGGCCTCGCCGGCGAGCGATTCCATCCTTCGAAGGGCGTCCAGGTCGTCTCCCAATTCCAGGAGACAACGCTCCAGCTCCCCTTCTCCATGCCAGGCGGCCGCCTTCGCCGCGAGGACGCCGCACGCATGATCGGCCGAAAACCCGGCGTTCCCGTCCAGGGCGCGCGGCCACGTCTCCCGGTACAGGTACGTGTAGAACGTCTCCCGGGACAGGGGCCGCCGGAGCAGGGGGACGTAGTCGAGAAGGCCGTCCTCCGCGAACCCGGAGCGATAGACTCGGACACCGGCCCATTCCGGGCCGTCGTCGATGGCGTCGACGCGCCCCTCGACCAGGATCCTCCGCGCGAGTTCGAAGACGCTTCCGTCCGTGATCATTTCCTTGCAACGGGGGTTCCGGCACTCCACGTGGAACCCGCACGGTCCGCAAGCCGCGTCCGCCTCGATCACGTAATGCCCCTCCCCGTAGGGGCCGGTTTCCCGGAAGCAGACGTGTCCCAGCGAAATGTCCAGCGACGGGGTGCCGACCGCCGTGGCCATGTGCAGGGGACCCGTGTCGTTGGTGACGAACAGCGCGCACCGCGAAAGGAGCGCGGCGGCCCCCCGCAGATCGGTCTTCCCGATGAGATTGACCCCTTTCGCGGCGGAGAGCGATTCGAACTCCTTCCCCAGCGGCTCCTCCGATGGCGACCCGGTGAGCAGGACGCGGGCCCCCAGGCTTTCCGCGAGACGGCCGGCCAGCCGCGCGAAGGAGGCCACCGGCCAGGCCTTCACCGGTTGGCTCGCCCCCAGCTGGAATCCGACGAGCGGGTCCCCTTCGGCGATCCCGTATTCCCCCAGGAGCGCGCGCGCCTTCCGCCGCTCTTCATCCGTGACCGACAAGTGGAGCCCCTTGCCGGACGGCAGGACGCCGCCGGCCTTCACCATCATGTCGCAGAGGTGGAAGGGGTTGTATCTCCGCGACGGGATCACGTTCATGAAGTACCGCTGCCACGGATGCCGGATGATCCGGGAACCGTCGGCCCCCGCGGTCACGCCCCGAGTCTCCCGCGCCCGGAACAGCGACGTCAGGAGGGCGCTCTCTCCCGACGGGGTGAAGTTGATCGCGAGGTCGTAATCGGTGCCGTTCACCTCGCCGATGAACGATTCGAGGCGCCGGTAGCATTCGACGAGGGTGTCCTTCTCCTCGCGGACCATCTTCCGGAACGCCGGCTTGTCGAAAACCAGGAGCCGGTCGATGAACGGCAGGTCCTTGCAGATCTCCGCGAACACCGCGTTGGCGAGAAGCGTGATCCGGGCTTCGGGATACGATTCCTTCAGCCCCGCCATCACCGGCGTCGTCTGGATGAGATCGCCCATCCGGGTCAGGTTGACGACGAGGATCTCCTTCATTAGTTCCCCGCTCACCGGCCGATCTCGCTCAGCGCAAGGAAGATCCTTTCGGCGCGGGAGAGGTCGCCGTTGTCGGACCGGATCTCGCGGACGATGTCCCGGAGCGTCAGGCTCCGGAGACCTTCGAACCGCGCCAGGTATCTCCCCAGCTCGGTTTCCCGCCCCGCCTCCGCGGCGAGACGTGCGGGATCCTCCCGCTCCCTCTGCGCCTTCCACGGAGGCTCGTAGCCGTCGCGGACGACCCGGCCGATCATCTCTTCCATCCTGCGCTCGTACGTGTGGTCCCGGAGGACCCTCTCCATCCCCCGCGAAGCCAGCGCCTCCCTTTCCTCCGGGTTCGCGAGGTAATGGGCGATCTTGCCGCGGAGGTCGCCCAGGCCGTCGAAGCACACCAACTCCTCGCCGAGCCGGAAAAGGTCGGCCAGCCCGGAGCGGGCGTCCACGAGCTGGAACCGGCCGCACGCGGCGATCTCGAACGTCCGGGGGTTCACGAAATCGCCGTCCGGGTTGACCCCTTCGTGGTAACTCGATGAGTGGAGGTTGACGTTGATCCGGGAGGCGTTGAAGATCCGCACGATATCGTCCGTTCCGATCCGGGCGCCGTCCCGCTGGACGAATCCCTGCAGGGCGGGGCACGCGTCCCATTCGTTCCCCCAGATCCGGAAGTCGAGGTCGACCAACCCCTCGAACATCTTGCGCCGGTTGTAGTATCCCGCGCCGACGAAGGAGACGTCGCTCCCGAACTCCAGCGCCTCCTCCGGCGTCGGTTCCATCTTCCGGTGGACTTCGGGGGCGGCGGCCAGCGGAAGGAAGGCGGCGTTCCGCGCGCCGGCCTCCCGGAGGCGGGAAAGGAACTCCCCTTTCTGGATCGTGAAGAAGTGGTCGTACTGCGCGGCGGCGGACCGCCAGTACCCCATGTGGCGGAAATCCTCCACGAACCACATGGCGGTAGCGATCCCCCGCTCCCGCAAGGCCGCCAGGGCCGTCTCCCGAAGGGGAGCCTGCGCAAGCGCGAAGACGAGGTCGGGGCGGAACGGGACGATCCTCGCCATCGCGGCCTCGGAGGCGAACTCTCCGAACTTCTCCCGGAGGATGTCGCGGTGCGGCCGGCTTTCCGTGACCTTGTCGATGGAAAGGAACGGCTCCGCAAGCACCGAGTTGTCGATGAACTCCACTTCGTGCCCCAGCGTTCGCAGGGCGGCCGCGCTATGACCTGCGATGGGAAGCGAGCCGCCGTAGAACGGCCCGACCACGGCGATCCGCAATCCCCTGGCCGCCGCGCGCAAGGCATCGAGACGGGAGGCGGCTTCCGCGAAGAGGGCCGGGCTCAAAGACACCGACGGCCGGTGGCGCAGGATCCGGAGCGCGCCTCCGGCCGCCCGCATTCCAGGTTCCCAAAAGCGGCCCGCGTCGTTCACGATCCGCGCCCTGGCGAGCGTCCCGGACAGGTCCGACGCCTCGAGCGCCGCGCGGAGAATGTCGACCCTGGGCTCGAAGACCGTGACCGGCTTGTCCGTGGCGCGCAGCAGTTCGGCGACGTGGTGTCCCATCCCGAACCCGAAGACCACGATCGACGAGGAGCCGTCGATGTCTCCCCGATGGTGCGCCACCCAGTCCCGCGCTTCCCCGGCCGGGTCGTAGAGGCTGTGCAGCGCCGTTTCGCCCGCCTTGAGCGTGGGGGGGCCCGCCTTCGACCGGACGACGGCCAGGTCCGCGCCCCGCCGCGCATTCCGGACGCGGTCCGCCATCCGTTCGTCGACGGCCGAAAGCGCGCTCAAGTTCCGGTCCAGGAACATCCGTCACCCTTTCTTAAAGGAAAGCGCCCTCGATGGCCGCCTTCCGCCGGAGCGCATCCTCCCGCGACGGGTCGAACAGCAGGACGTTCCCGAGATCTTCGAGGGCGGCGTCCTTCATCCCCAGCCGGAAGCGGATCTCCGATCGGCGGATCAGGACGTCCGCGTCGAGGGGATGCTCCAGGAGATGCTCGTCGAGGACGGCAAGCGCCGTGTCGAGGTTCCCCGACGCCAGCGCGACCTCCACCCGGGCTTCCCTCGAGCGCGCCCCGGATTCCGCCTTGCGGCCCTGGAACAGGTACTGGAAAACGAACAGGTCCTTGACTTCCTCGCGCGTCAGGCCGCGGAGGGTAACGCGGCCGAACGACACGTCCCCGGCGTGGCCGGGCGGAAGCGAATCGTAGCGGGGAGACAGGTTCTCGGAAATCCCCTCCAGTTCGAAACCGGCCCGGCGGAAGAGCGTCTCCATCTCCATCTTCGTGAAGAATCGAAGGTGGGTCTTGTCGAGGATCCCGAACTCCCGGTATTCCCATCGCCCCTCGGCCAACCCGGCGACGACGTCGAGGTACCGGACATTCGGGATGCTGGCGACCACCGTGCCGGAATCGGCGAGGAGCCGCTTCAGTTTCGTCAAGGCCGACAGCGGGTCGCGGAGATGCTCCAGGATGTCCGCGAGGACGATGCAGTCGAAGCGCCCCTCCTCGAACGGCAGATCCAGGGACTCCACGTCTCCTTGAAGGACGCGGGTCAGGTTCTTCCGCGCGGCTTCCGCCGCCGCCGGATCCGCCTCGATCCCCACGACCTCGGCGGCGCCCTTTTCGAGAAGGATCCGCCCGAGCACACCGTCTCCGCACCCCACGTCGAGGATGCGCGCGGCCCCCGCGGGGATCATCGCCTCGATCTCCTTGCGTTCCTGGCGGAAGTAGGAGCGGCCCGGCGCGTCCGCCATCCTCTCCGCGCACGGATCGGGGACCGAACCGGTTTCGACGGGAGGAACGGGCGGCGGAGCCGGGGGGGCGGCGCCCTCGATACGAGCTGCGGCCCCCGGTTTCACCGGTTCCCGAAGGACGCGGCGGAAAACATCCGCCACCTGCCTCGCGATCGTCTTCGAGCCGAACCGTTCGACGGCCCGCGTCCTGCCCCTCTCCCCAAGTTCCCGCCGCAAGTCGACGGACAGGCACAGCGCCGCGATCGCTTTCGCCAGCTCCCCCGGATCGTTGGCCGGAACCAGAAGCCCGGCGTCCCCCACCACCTCGGAGATCGAGCCGGAACTCGTGGAGACGACGGGGGTGCCGCACGCCATCGCCTCGACCAGCACCATTCCGAACTGCTCCTTCCACATCCTCATGGAGATGCTCGGCAGGACGAACAGGTCGGCCGCGTTGAACAGGCCGGGCATCCGGTCGTAGGGGTGGCTCTCGACGAACCGGAACGACGATCCCATGCCGGTCTCGCCCGCCCTGGCCATCACCGCTTCCCTTTCGGGTCCTTTCCCGACCATCACGTACCGGACGGGAACGCCGCCGGCGGCCGCCTTCACGAGCTTCGCGGCGTGGACGAAATCGTACACTCCCTTTTCCCAAACCATCCTGCCGGTGAAGAGAACGGCCACCTCGCCGTTGGAGATCCCGAGGTCTTCCCGGCAGGCCCGCCGAAGCGCCTCGTCCGGGTGGAACCGTTCCGTGTCGATCCCCATGGGAACGACCGTGATCCGTCCCGGGTCGACCCCTTCGAGGACGAGGGCCTCCTTCGCCCGCTCCGTCACGGCGATGAAGTGATCCGCGCGCTCACGAACGGCCGCCTTGAGCTCCCTTATCTCCCCCGACTCCCCGTAGGAGGACGGAATTTTTTC
>JAJZRM010000232.1 GCA_021802685.1 Deltaproteobacteria bacterium
GACATTCTGCTTCGTGATCAAAAACGGTATCCGCCAACTTGTTGACTTCATTCGAAAATATAGCCTGACGAAGGCGCCCCAATGTTTCTTGTCGAAAATCGGTTTTCGACTCCCGAATGGCCTGCCGGCATGGGAAAAACAATAATAATATCGGCTATTTCACATAATGTTTCATTACCGGGCGTTCGTTATATCACCTGTGAGGTGTTTTTCTTCGGTTAGGCGCTCCGCTCCTTGATGAGGGCCGAAGATTTTGAAATATTTTCCAGCTTCCATCTTCTCGCTTTAGTATATATGTTTGCCTGTTAGTCTCACGATATATGTAGGTGTATATGTTTGGAATAGAGCCATACCAACGCAAATACCAATATTCTGTTGTTTTTACTATTGCTTCTGATTGTGACCATGATTTCAGCGAGATACTGAGAAGGCGCTTGGTGGATGGGTTCATGTGGTTTGAGATCACCCATCCTTTGGCCGAGTGGCGATACAGCAGGTTCTGAATTTCGTCCCGAGCCGGACCATTATTGCAGAAGTACCGATCGATGGCTTCGAGGGAGATATTCGGCAACGCCGCATAGGCGTCGAACTCGGCGTCGGCAGCCCGAGACACCACATTCAGAATCTCCGAAACAACATCCGGGTGCTCCGCCGGCTGGTTTGACGCTTCGGAGGCGAGCGGCCTGACCAGGACGCAATATCCGCCGATGCCCGGATATTCTTCTCCCGCCGGATAACCCTGCAGATTCCTCTTGTGCGCCATGACAAAGACGTAATCAACCATTTTACCGGGCCGTTCGTAATATCGGCGGAGTTTGCTCTCGACCTCGAATTTCAGGGAAACCAGTTGTCTCGAATCAGCCTGATCGAATTCGGACGCCGAACCGGGAGAGACAAGGCGGTCGATGCAATCAGAAAAGAAGCGCCATTGTTGCGCGGATCGTTTGACGACCAGCGCTTTATTGCACAGCAATCCTTCCCGTGCCGCAAGGATCTCGCCGGATCTTTCTTGGGCAGCCGTGCGGGTCAGGAATTCGCCCTCCATTACAATCCGCAACTCCAATTGTAGATAAGTTGCTGAAACAAGACGGATATTTGGTTATTTTGTGCGACCTTTCCGCGTCTCCCCCGTATCCTATTGAAGAGTCGGAAAACGGCGTCCCGTCAACCGCAATTAAAACGCGATTTTGGGGAGGTGTCAAATGATCAAATGTTACATGACGGGAGTCGAGGTAGATCTTCAGGATGCGTACGTGCTCGACCTCTACGAAGCTCGCATGGCGCTTCGGGAACTTTCCAATCGGATGCAGGCGGTCGAAAAGTTGATCGAGACCTTCGGTACGCCGGACATCGTCGAAAAAATTTTACAGGATAACCGAACCGTCCTCAAGAAAAAGCGGCATCGCCTTCTCAGTCGAGCCATCGCTTCCGCGCTTGGTGAAGTTTGTCCGGGACGTCCCCTCTTCGTCCCGTTCCCGGAGCTTTCCAGGAAGATACGGACGCGGGTCGCGGCCCGAAAACCCCGTACACAAACGGTTGCGGAACAAATCATGTCGCCCATGTCGATCCGGAAGGAGGAAGGTGATGGGCAAAATCCCTGACTCGATCTGCATTCTCGGGGCTGGCCCATCCGCCGCCGGTTTCGCACTGCGGCGAACACTGAAATTGAAGGCGGAAGACGGCGCGCTGCTGGTTTTGGATTACCAGGGTCGCGGGGCCTCAATCCTGACCGAGGAACTGTCGGAAAGTCTCGCGCGGAGGCCGGTCAAGTGGTATGACCTCGCGGACCGGTCGCGCCCCACTGCCCTGTTTCACCTGGGGCACTCTTCCCATTTTCCGGATACGATCCGGAGTCTCCTGCATCGTTTGAAGGAAATCCTGCCGTTTCGGGTGTCTTCCGGGACGCTGGAGTGGGCGGTGAAGGCTGCGGACCGTCTTTCCGAATCGGGAGCGGTCGGCCTGGCGGCGCTGCACAAGACGTTGTCGGACCCGATCGCCAGGCGTTGGTTCCTCGATACGCAGAACGACCCGGCGGACTTTTCCCGGTTGCTCCAGATGTTCGCCTGGATGCTTCGGTTCCCCGCCGTGTACGCGCTTTCGGAAGGGAACAATCGGGTCCGCCTGGCGGAAGAACTTGCGACCGCTTCAACCCTCTGGATAGAGGCGAATCTGGAACATTTCGAGCGCTACGAACATCGGATCGTGACGATCCTCGTGGAAGCGGTCGTAGAAGACGCCTTGAAGACTATCGCAGCCGGGGGAAATGGCGATTCCGCCAAACGTGGATTGCTGAAAATCGTCCATCTGTTTCCCGTGTCGATGGGGAAGGGAGGCGTTACACGCTTCCCGCGGGAGACGGCTCACATTGCAAGGCACATTTCGGTCCACGCGATCGGTCCGAACCGGCCCCCCTCTTCCGCCGTTGCCGGATGGGAAGAAGCCGCGGAGCAGGTCTGGGTCGTTGGCCGGCTAAAGGGATTCTCCGTGGAGAGGCACCCTCGTTTCGACAAGGAGGAGGAGGCACGGATCAACGCGCTGAAACCGGACCAACTCTTCATGAAGGGAAGCGATGGGAAGCGAGGGGTCGTTGCACGGATCTCCGAAACCCATGCGATTCGTCCAATGGGCTCCCACCGATTCCGGGTCAACGCCGCGCGGTCCCGTCAACGGACGACCATTCGTCAGATGGGGACCGCCGTCCGTTCCGGCGTCGCCTCTTCCGACGGAGACGCAAACATCTATCGCGTTCTCTGCGGGAAGGAGTCGCTGCGTGCCGGCTGGGCGAAGGTTCGGGCGAACTCGAAGAAATCGAACGGCGTCGACCACGTGACGGTCCCCATGTTCGAAAAAAATCTGGAGACGGAGCTGGAACGGCTTTCGGACGAGTTGCAATCGCGGAGCTACCGTTGCAGGCCGCTCAAGCAGGTCTTGATTCCGAAGCCGGACGGGGGCACGCGGGAACTGGGCATCGCATGCGTCCGCGACCGGGTCGTCCAGGCGGCGGCGATGATCCTGCTCGAACCGCGGTTCGAACCGACATTCAGTCCGTTCAGTTTCGCCTACCGGCCTCACCGGAACGCGCATCATGCCCTGCGGGTCGCCAGGACTTTCATCTCGGGCGGGGCGGAATGGGCGGTCGTCGCCGACATCCGGAAATGCTTCGATTCCCTCGACCACGAAGTGTTGCTGGGATTGCTCGCGAAAAAAATCGGAGATGCGGCATTGCTGGATCTCATCCACCACTGGCTTACGGCGGACATTTTCAACTTTTCGGACCTCGTACCGCTTGAGGTGGGCGTGGCGCAAGGCAGTCCGTTGTCCCCCCTGCTGGCAAACGTGTATCTCGATCCGCTGGATCATCACATGGAAGCGTTGGATTTCCGGTTCGTCCGCTATGCCGACGACATCACGATCCTGACCCGCACGGAGGCGGAAGCGAAAAACGCGCTCGGAAAACTGGGGGATTTCCTTGCAAACCCGCTGAGACTGTCGCTGAAGCCGGCGAAGACGCACTACGTTCCGGTAGTGAAAGGGTTCGACCTGCTCGGTTTCCGCGTTTCCGGGGAGGCGGCTGAAATCCAGGTCGCAAAAATGGATCGCGTCACCGAAGCGCTCAGGGATCAGCTGAAATCGCTCGGGGCAAAGGACGCCACGTTGCAATCCCGTGCCGAAGCAGTCTACCGGATCAACTCGGTCGTCCGGGGATTCCGCAATTACTTTCTCCTTCCGGATAAGAAGGTGCTAGAGCAACTGCTTTACCTTGACGGCCGGGTGGAACAGATGGCCCACACATACCTCCCGCCGGGAATCCGTGATGACCCGGCCTGGATATGCCGGGAACGTTTCTGCGCTCCGGGGGCGGATGATAACGGCGAAATCGACGAGCAAATGAAGAACTCGATCCTGGCCTCGATCGGAGGATATGAAGTTTCAAGGAGTCGCACGATCACACAGGGGTGGATGGTGAAGGCCGAATCATCCTTGGAAGCTGAGACCCGTCCCGCCGTCCACCTGTCGACGGGAGAGGGTTCCGGGGCTGCTTCGGGGAAAGAGGACGCCCGCCCGGAGGCGATCGTCGAATATTCGGATCGGTTGTACGTTCTGTCGCATGGAACCTTCCTCGCAATGGAAGGGGAGGAGTTGGTCGTTAAGAAAGGAACTCGGGTTATCTACCGGAAGTCGATGAACGGGATCGGCCTGCTCTTTCTTCAAGGCTTCGCGATGAACATTTCGGTCGCCCTACAACTGAAACTCGCGGATCTCGACATACCGGTGGTCTTTTCTCCTCCTGTCGGTTCCCCGGCCGCCATCCTCAACCCGATCCGGACGACAAGATCACACCTGCGCGGGCTTCAAGTTCTTCGTCGAAACGATCCGGACGTAATCGATGCCGGCCTGCGCATGCTTTCGGCCAAAGTCGGAAACCAGGCGGCGATCCTGCGGTATTTCGCGAAATACCGGAAGGGGAAGAACGAGCAGATCTGGACCGGGTTGCAGAAAGCGGCCGACGACATCATCGAGATTTCCGGAAAGATCAGGGAACTCGATCCTTCCGATGCGGCGATTCGGACCACCGGCATGGGATACGAGGGAAGGGCCGCCTCCCTCTACTGGCAGCAGCTTGCCGCGATAATTCCGGCCGCCTTCGGGTTCGAAGGAAGAGTGACCCGAAATTCGCAGGATGCCGTGAACCAGGCGCTCAACTACGTCTACGGGATGTTGTATGGGGAGGTCTGGAGATCGGTGACCCGCGCCGGGCTTGATCCGTATTTCGGGATCATGCATGGGTCGGAAAGGAATCAGGGCGGGTTGGTGTTCGACCTTATCGAGGAATTCCGCCCGCCATTTGCCGACCGGATCGTTTTCGGCATGCTCGGACGCGGCTTTCGTCCTGAGATCGGTGGACACGGCTTCTTGCGCACGAGAAGCAAGCGGCAACTGGCGGCGGGTTTCGCGAAACGCTGGACCCGCAAAATTTCATGGCGATCCAAGCAGAAATCTCCAGGGGAAATCCTCGACGGACAGGCGTTGTCGATCGCCCGGCTGGTGAAGAAGGAAGGTAACTACAACCCGTTCCGCATGCGATGGTAGGAGGGGGAGGCGGAGCAGATCG
>JAJZRM010000233.1 GCA_021802685.1 Deltaproteobacteria bacterium
CGCGGGCGGCTCCCGCCGGAGGCGCCGAGTGGACGCTCCTCCCCTCGGAGGAACCCGAGGGCGTCCCTTCCGGCTCCCTTCCGCCGGGCCGGGCCGGAGCGTCCGCGACGCCGGAACCGTCCGCCGGGGCCGGTGACGCCGGGCGGAACTTCGGGTACCTTCGGGACACCATCCAGCGGGGGATCGCCTACCCCGACGTCGCGCGCAGGATGGGGTGGGAAGGGCGCGTATTGGTGGCCTTCCTGATCCTTCCGGACGGCACCGTCCGGAACGTCAGGGTGGTCCGGGGATCCGGATTCCCCGTGCTCGACCGGAACGCCGTCGAGGCGGTCCGGGCGGCTTCTCCCTTCCCGCGTCCACCCGCGGAGGCGGAGATCGTCACCCCCGTCGTCTACAAACTGTACTGACGCGAGGTGCGCCGATGGCGACATTGTTCACCGACGTCCTTCTCCGCGGAGAGGAGCCGATCCTCGCGAGGATCCTCGCCGCCGCGGGAGAGAACGGATACCCCGGTTTTTCCCCGCCGGATCCGGAGGCCTGGCGCCCGGCCGTCCGGGGGATTTCCGGCTCCCTCGCGCAGGCGTTCCGGCACTCCGCGGAACCTCCCTCCCTCTCCGCGGCGGAGCTGGCGAAGAACGACGGCCTCACCGCGTTCCTCGCCGTCGAGGCGAGAAAGTACCGGCTCGCCGGAATGCCCCTCGGCGTCTTCCTCGGCATGATGAAGATCTTCCGGATGGCGTACGCGGACCGGATCGGATCCGCCGGTTTTCCACCCGGGGAAGCGGCGCGGTACCGCGACTTCGTCGAACGGTTCTTCGACCGGAACGAAATCGCATCCTGCGAGTCTTGGGCCGCGGAGAGCCGGTTGGAGCACGCGGAGGCGCTGCTGGGAAAGCAGGAGGAATTTCTCCGGATCCACAACCTCGTGGCCGCCGCCAAGGAAGAGTGGGAAGGGGCGATCGATTGCGTCGACGACATGCTTCTTATCGCCGGCCCGGACGGGCGCATCCGGAGGTGCAACCGGGCATTCCGGCGATTCGTCGGCAGGCCGTACGAGGAGATCGTCGGCCGCCCGTTCGGACAGACGCTCCGGGATGCCGGGATGCCCGCGGAGTTGCCGGGCGGCCGGGCCGTCGAACATTTCCACGAGCGCACGGGAAGGTGGTTCGTCCTGAACCTCCACCCGTTCCGGGAACCGCCCGGAGAAGGGATCTCCGGATCCGTCGTCGTCCTTCGCGATTCCACGGAAGCCCGGAACGCCGCGGGAGAATCGGAACGCCGGAATTCGCGGATGAAAGAGGAACTCTCCGAGCTTCGCCGGGCGCACGGGAAGTCCCTGGAGCGGGAACGGATGGATTCCACGGGGCGGCTGGCGGCGGGGGTGGCGCACGATATCCTTCAACCGATCGGCGTCGTCGTCAGCAACCTGGGCACGCTCCGGATCTACCTGTCGCGGCTTGCGGAGTTCCTCGCCGAGCAGTCCGCCTGCATCGGCGCGGGATCGCCGGACCGCCTCGTCGCCGCGGTCCGGAGGAAACGGGAGGAGCTCCGGCTCGACTACATCCTCAAGGACCTGGACGACCTGGCCGCGGAAACGTTCGACGGGGCGGAACGCGTACGGGGCGTCGCGGAGGAGCTGGGGAACTACTCCCGGCCGGAGGGGGGCGACCTTCGCCAGGCCGACATCAACGAGTGCCTCCGCAACGCCATCCACGCCGTCCGTGAAGAGATCAAGGGAAAGACGACGCTGAACCGGGAGTTCGGCGAGATCCCGGAGACCCGCTGCTCCCCGCCGCTGATGACAAAGGTCTTCCAGGACCTCCTGGTGAACGCCGCGCGCTCCGCCGGGAGCCGGGGGACCGTCACGGTGCGGTCATGGCGGGAGGACGGTTACGTCTGCGTTTCCGTCGGCGATACCGGATGGGAAGGCGGATCGGATTTGACCGTCGCCCGCGATATCGTCCGGAAACACGCGGGGGAGGTTCGGGTCCGGAGGGACCCGGGAAGCGGGACCACGTACACCGTGCTCATTCCCGTGGTGAAGGAAGCCTAACCTCCCCAACGGGCGATGGGAAGCGACCCGGGGACCTCGATCACCCGAAGGAGGAACGGGCGGCGCGCCGGCATCCCCCCGAACCGCATGTCGAAGAACGTCACTTCCGTGCGTCCCCCGCCGGACGACACCCGGACCGAGGGGAACCGGGCGAACCAGAGATACGTTTCCACGTCCGTCATTCCCCGCAACGCCCGGACCTCCGGGACGTCCGAACCCCTGAGCGCCCGCTGCCGCCAGGACACCAGCCCGGTCAGCGGTTCGACCTCGGCGAGCAGGTAGGTCCGGCCGTCGTCGATGAACCCGTTCCACGCGAAGGGGCCGGCGGGAAACGGGATCTCCAGCCGATGTCCCCCGCTTTTCCCCGCCCGGCCGGACGGTTCCCGCGCGCCCGACGCCGACGCGGGGGAGGCGAACGCAAGCCGGTCCAGGGAGGGAAGCTCGACGAACGGGAGCGCCGGCAACGCCTGGGCGGATACCACCGTCACCCCGGACCGCACGGCCGCGTCGCGCACCGCTTCCTTCGCTCCCGCGTGCAGGAGCGCCGCGCCGCCGACATAGGCGGCGAGCACCGCCAAGGCCGCCCGCGCCCGGAACGGATTGCTCCGCGACAAGGCGATCCCCGCGACGATGATCCCGGTGAACGCGAGGTCCACGATGAAGAGGATGTCCAGCGCGAAACGGGCGTCGGTGAACGGTTGAAGGATCTGCGTCCCGTAGGAATTCAGCAGGTCCAGCGCCACGTGGGACAGCTGCCCCAGGAGGGCCAGCAGGAAGATCGCCTTGCGGTCCTTCCATTTCCCGTAACGGGCGAACAGGAGCGCCAAGACGAGGGAGGACACGGAGATCCCCGGCAGCGAGTGGGACAGGCCCCGGTGGATGCGCAGGTACAGCTCGCTCCCCAGCAGCGACGCGGCGTTGTCCGCGTCGGGGAGCACCGACGCCAGCGCGACGACCGCCGTCGCCGTTCGCGGGTGCTCCCCCTTCCACTTTTCCGGCAGCGACCGGGCGATGAGCCAGCCGGCCAGGCCGTGCGTAACGGTGTCCATCGTCAGATCATCTTCCGCGGGTCGAGGATCGAATCGATCTCTTCCGCGGGGAGTACCCCTTTTTCGAGCAGCAGGCTCCGGATCGTCTTTCCTGCATGGTACGCCTCGTGGGCCAGCTCGGAAGCACGATTATACCCGATCTTCACCGCAAGGGGGGTGGCCATGGCCAGGCTCTGCTCGACCAGCTCCGCGCACCGCCCGCGGTTCGGCGAGATCCCCGCCACGCACCGCTGCGCCGTCAAGGACGCGACGGAGGAAAGCAGCGAAATCGACTCGAGCAGGTTGCGCGCCATGACCGGCATCATCAGGTTCAGTTCCAGAATCCCCAGCGATCCGCCCAGCGTCACCACCGTGTCGTTCCCGATCACCTGCGCCGCCGCCTGGATCGCCGCCTCGAGGACCACCGGGTTCACCTTTCCCGGCATGATGGAAGAGCCCGGCTGCAAGGGTGGAAGGTCGATCTCCCCGATGCCGCACCGGGGTCCCGAAGATAACAGGCGCAGGTCGTGGGCGATCTTCATCAGGGACGCCGCGACCCCTTTCGCCGCTCCGCTCGCCGCCACCAGCGGGTCCTGCCCCCCCATCGCCTCGAACCGGTTCTCCGCCGCCCGGAACGGGATCCCCGTCGTCCGGGCCAGTTCCGCGATCGTGCGCCGCGCGAATTCGGGGTGGGCGTTCAAGCCCGTCCCGACGGCGGTGCCCCCGAGGGGGAGCTCCTCCAAGTCCGGAAAGACCGCCTTCACCCGCCGGATCCCGTGGTCGATCTGGGAGGCGTAACCGGAGAATTCCTGGCCCAGCGTGATGGGGACGGCATCCTGCAGGTGGGTCCGGCCTATCTTGAGGACGTCCGAAAACGCTTCCGCCTTTTCGCCGAGCGCGTCCCGCAGCGCTTCGAGCGCGGGCAGGAGCGTCGAGGAAAGTTCCTGCCGCGCGGCGATCCGGATCGCCGAGGGGATGACGTCGTTGCTCGACTGGCACCGGTTGACATGGTCGTTCGGGTGCACGGGATCGTACCCGCCCAACGGCGCTCCCAGGAGCTCGTTCGCCCGGTTCGCCAGCACCTCGTTCACGTTCATGTTCGTCGACGTGCCCGAGCCCGTCTGGAAGACGCCGACGATGAACTGCCCGTCGTGTTTCCCCTCGAGCACCTCCCGCGCGGCGCGCGAGATCGCCTCCGCCGACGGGGCGGGAAGGATCCTCAGCCCGGCGTTGACTTCCGCCGCCAGCCCCTTGATCCGCGCCGCGGCGTACACCACGGAAAGCGGCATCCGTTCGTCGCTTACGGGAAGATTTTCCGCCGCCCGCTGCGACTGCGACCCGTAGTACGCCTTCGCCGGCACCCGGACTTCCCCCAAAAGATCCTTTTCCACCCGGTACGCCGGCGCCGTCTGTTCCATCTCTTTCATCGATGACATGTCCGTTAGACTCGCCGCCGGGGGAAGGAGTTCCGTCCCTAAGTGGTTACTCTTCCTCCCGGATCAGCTCGAACTGCTCCCGTTCCGGGGAGTACTGGAAGACGTTCCCGCTCCCGATCTCGTAGTACCAGGCGTGGACATGGAGCCGTCCCTCCCTCGCCGCCTTCTTTACGGAAGGGTAAGTGCGCAGGTTCTCCATCTGGAGGAGCACGTTTTCCTCGGAGGTGACCTCGTACCGCTCCTCCCGGGAAAGATCGGGGTAGTTGGCCGCCACCACCGCCATCGTCCGGTCGCCGTGCTCGAGCCACTTCGAGAAGTGGGGGGTGCCGGCGAACCGCGACCTGTCGTTGTAAAGCGCCTTCAACGCCCCGCAGTCGGAGTGGCCGCAAACGATGATGTCCCGCACCTCGAGGTGCTCGACGGCGTACTCCACCGCCGCGCCGGTTCCCGAGGTGTCCGGGCGTTCCTCGGAGAACGGGGGGACGAAGTTGCCTACGTTCCGGTGGATGAAGAGGTCTCCCGGCTGTCCATGGGTGATTACCAGGGGGGCGACCCGGGAATCGCAGCAGGTGATG
>JAJZRM010000234.1 GCA_021802685.1 Deltaproteobacteria bacterium
GTGACTGGTCTGGTGCGGGCCGGGGGAGACGGCCGCCGCCTGGGTTCCCTTGTCGGTCCTGGTGCTGCTGCCGCAGGCGGGGGCGGCGTTGCTGGACAAGGGGCTGATCCCCTTGTTCCCGGTTCTCGACACGCCGTGGTTCGCATCGCACGTGGGGCTGTCGTTCCTCGGGTATGGGTTCTTCTCGGCGGGGCTTTCGCTCGGCGCGGTCTACCTGCGGAGCGGCGGGGAGGAAGTGTACCGCGCGGCGGGCAAATCGGCCCTTTACGGTTTCACCGCGTTTTCCGGAGGGATGGTGTGCGGGGGGATCTGGGCGTACTACGCCTGGGGGTCGTACTGGATCTGGACCCCGAAGGAGATCTGGTCCGTGATCGTGTGGGTGTACTTCGCCGCGCTGACGCACCTCAAATTCATTCCCGAGCAGGAAAGGTGGCCCGGGTGGACGAAGCGGCTGGAAATGGGCGCCGCCGCCGCCGGGTACGGCGTCGTCCTGCTGACGTTCCTCGGCGTCAGCCTGCTGCTGCGCAGTTCCCACTCCTTCTGATGGCGCGGATCTGGCGGCTGTTGACGTCGCTCAAGACGTGCGCGTGGCTGGGGCTTTTGTTCTGCCTCTCCGGCGCGGCCGGTTCCGTGGCGATGGGAAGGTTCCCGGAGCTGTTCTCCGACATGGACGCCCGCGTCTTCGCCGGCTGGTTCGCCCTCAAGGGATTCCGGGACCCCGCCGCGACGCTGTGGCTGTACGGGCTGCTGGCCGCCACCGGGCTGCTCGCGGTGAACGCCGCCTGCTGCACGGCGGAACGTCTCGTCCGGATCTTCCGCGGCGAGGTCACGCTGCGGCGCCTCCTTCCCCACGTGATGCACGTCGCCTTTCTCGGGGTGGTCCTCGCGCACCTGGCGTCCGCCCTCTACGGGGACCGGATCATCGGCGTGACGGTGGTGCAGGGAGGGGTCGCCCCGGTGGGAAGCACGGGGCTTGCGTTGCGGCTGGACCGGCTCGACGCCGTGATCGGGCCGGAATGGCCGCCGCAGGAGGTTGCCGCCGCGGTGACGCTGTTCCGGGACCGGACCCCGGTCGCCCGCGGCGTCGTCCGGACGAACGAACCGCTTTTCCACGAAGGGTACGGCATCTATATCCGGAATTACGGCTCCACGCCGGGGGACGGTCCGTACGCCGTGTTCGACGCGACCCGCGACCCCGGAGCGAGAGCGATCCTGGCCGCCTCGCTGCTGTTCACCGCGGCGAACCTGTTGTACATCCTTCCTTCCCGGAGGACCGATGCGTAAACCGCTTCCGTTGAGAAAAGGGGATGTGATCGCCGTGTGCGCCCCCGCCGGGCCGGTGGACGCGGACCGGCTTCAACGGGGCATCTCCCGCTTGTCCGCCGCCGGCTACGTTGCCGAGATCGCCGACGGCGTGCTCGCGTCGGAGGGGTACTTCGCGGGCGGGGACGGGCACCGCGCCCGCCAGCTGGAATGGGCGCTGACCCTCCCCGAGGCGCGGGCAGTGATGGCCGCGCGCGGCGGGTACGGCACGACGCGTCTGCTCCCGCTGGTGGACTGGAAAAAGGCGGCGCGGCGGCCGAAGCTGCTGGTGGGGTACAGCGACATGACCGCCGTCCTCGCCTACGTCTCCACGCGCCTCCGGCTGCCTTGCCTCCACGGGCCGATGGCGGCGGCGGACCTCGCCGGACGGTTCGACGCGGACGCGCTCGACGCCTTCGCCCGGCTGGCGGCGGGGGCGGTGTCCCCGCGGGAGCCGTGGGGGGAGCCGATGGAGCGGCTGCGGGGCGGCGGCGCGGAAGGGGTGCTGTCCGGCGGCTGCCTCTCCGTGATCACCGCGCTTCTTTCGACGCCGTTCGAACCCGACTTCCGGGGGGCGCTATTATTTCTCGAGGACGTGGGAGAGCCCGCGTACCGGATCGACCGGATGATGACGCAGTGGATCCAGTCCGGGCGTTGGTCGGGAATCGCGGGGATCCTGGCGGGGCGGATGGCGCCGGCGCGCGGCGAGTCGGCCGGCGAACTGCGCCGGGTGTTCCACGAGGCCGGGAAGCGGCTGTCGGTCCCCGTCTGGTTCGGTTTCCCCGCGGGGCACGACGGCCGCAACGTCGCGCTCCCGTTCGGCGTCCGGGCGCGGGTCGACGCGAAGGGCCGGCTCTTCCTCCTCGAATCGCCGGTGGAGGAAGCGTGACCGGTTTCGCGACCCGGGAATCTCCGGAGTTCCGCGAAGCCGTGGAGCTACTCGAGGAAGGCGCGCGCGACGGGGCGTACTCCGCCGCCGTCCTGCTGGCGGGACGGGGCGAGGAAGCGGCCTGGGAACGGTCCGCGGGATACGCCCGCCCCGCATCGCTGTTCGACATCGCCTCCGTGACCAAGCCGTTGACGGCGGCCCTCTTCTTCCTCCTTTCCCAGGAGGGGCACCTGTCGCCCGGCGATCCCGTTTCGGCGGTCCTCCCGTTCTCCTCGCCCGATCCGCGGGTACGGGAGATCACGTTCCTTCACCTGCTATCCCACACCTCGGGGCTGCCGGCGTACCTGCCTCTGTACGAAAAAGTGATGGTGGGGGATAAGGGGGCGGGAAAGCCGATCTTCGGAACGGCGGAAGGGCACGACCGGATCTTGGCCGAGGTCCTCTCCCTGCCGCTTTCGTACGCGCCGGGAACCGCGTGGGAGTACAGCGACCTCGGATACATGCTCCTGGGCCGGGCGATCGAGGCGGCCGGCTTCCGGTCCCTCGACCGGATGTTGAAGGCGAAGGTGTCGGCGCCCTTGGGGATGCGGGACACCTGCTACCTGCCGCTTTCCTCTTTAAGCGAATGCGAAACGGGGCAGATCGTCCCCACCGGCTGGTCCGAGGCCCGGCAGCGGGAGAAGGCGGGGGAAGTGGACGACGAGAACGCGGCGGCGATGGGAGGCGTGGCCGGGCACGCGGGGGTCTTCTCCACCGCCCGCGACCTGTTCCTGTTCGCCCGCGAGGTCGTGCGGGCCCGTAAGGGGGAGGGGCGCATCCTGAGCCGTTCGTCGGCCGTGGCGATGACCACCCGGATATCGGCTCCCCCCGGCTGCCCCCGGACGGCGGGATTCGACACACCGACCTTCGGTCGGGACGGGGGATCCCAGTCGGGGACGCTGGCGCCTTCGAGCGCCGTCGGCCACCTGGGATACACCGGCTGCTCGCTGTGGATCGACCCGGACCGGGAGATCACCGTCGTGCTCCTGACGAACCGCGTGGTGCACGGAAGCGGCAACCGGAAGCTGTCGGCGCTGCGCCCCCGGATCCACGACGCCGTATGGAAGGGGATGGGAACATGACGAACGTGCACCTGATCGCGGCGTGCGGGGTGGGCATGGCGTCCCTGGCCGGGATGCTGAAGGAGAAGGGGTGCCGGGTCTCCGGTTCCGACGCCAACGTCTACCCGCCGATGAGCACGCAGCTCGAGCGCCTCGGCATCCCGCTTTCCTCGCCGTACGCCGCGGGAAACATCCCCGCCGACGCGGAGCTCGTCATTGTGGGAAACGCCGTGTCGCGGGGGAATCCCGAGGCGGAAGAGGCGGTCCGGCGCGGCCTCCCGATCCGGTCGATGCCGCAGGCGGTGGCGGAATTCTTCATCGGGGAGCGGGAATCGATCGTGGTGGCGGGCACGCACGGGAAAACGACCACCGCCTCGCTGGCCGCGTGGTCCTTCTTTTCCCTGGGGGACGATCCGTCGTTCCTCGTGGGCGGGATCCCGAGGAATTTCCCCGTGAGCTACCGGATCGGCGGGGGGCGGCGGTTCGTGATCGAGGGGGACGAGTACGACACCGCGTATTTCGACAAGGGGCCGAAGTTCCTCCATTACCGGCCGCGGATCGCGCTGCTGACCAGCATCGAGTTCGACCACGCGGACATCTACCGGGACCTCGACCATGTCCGGGAATCGTTCCGCCGGCTCGCGTCGATCCTTCCTCCCGACGGGCTGCTCGTGGCGTGCGCCGATTACCCGGACGTCGTCGAGGTGGCGGGAAAAGCAGGGTGTCCCGTCGAATTCTACGCCACGAGGGAAGGCGCGGCGTCCGGGAGCGACGGCGCGGAGGTCTGGACGGTGCGGGGAACGGGGGAGTCCGGGGGGATGACGGGATTCCGGATGGAGCGCGGGGAGCGCGCCCTCGATTTCCGGTTTCCCCTTCCCGGGATGCACAACGCGGCGAACGCCGCCGGGGTCGCCATCGTCCTGATGCGGCTGGGGTTCCCCCACGACCGGATCGCGTCCGCCTTCGAACGGTTCGCCGGGGTGCGGCGCCGGCAGGAAGTGGTCGGAGAGTTCCGCGGCGTGCTGGTGATCGACGATTTCGCCCATCATCCCACCGCGGTCCGGGAAACCGTCCGGGCGGTCCGGGGACGGTACCCGGAGCGGCGGATCGTGGCGGTCTTCGAACCCCGGTCCAACACCAGCCGCCGGAAGGTGTTCCAGCGGGAGTTCACCGAAGCCCTCGCCGAGGCCGACGCGGCGATCCTCGCCGGGGTGTTCGGGGCGGACAGGATTCCGGAGGACGAACGGCTGTCGCCGGAAGAGGTGGTCGCCGGTCTCCGGGAAACGGGGCGGTCCGCGGAATATATCCCCGACGTGGACGGCATCGTGGCCCGCATCGCCGGAAGCTGCCGTCCGGGGGATATCGTCCTCCTCATGTCCAACGGGGGCTTCGGCGGGATCCAGGAAAAACTCAAGAGAGTGCTGAGCGGGGGACGCTACCAGGGGGGAGACTCTTGACCTCTATTCTTTACACCCTTTTCATTGACGGACCATCGGACCTCTGTTAGATTCCCGACATGCGGAGAAACACGGTTTGTAACCTCTGGCGGATCACCAACGCCGCGCTGGCCGTCCTGATCGTCTTCCTGCTTGCCGTTCCGGCATCCGCGGCCGGGTATCCGCGCCGCATCGCCGTTGCCCCGTTCATCTCCCTCGCCAAGGACGACATCGGTTCGACCGTTTCCGTCCTCCCCCGGCTGCTGGCATCCCGCCTGATGGCGCTGGCCGGGGCCGACGTCCTGCTTCTTCCCGCCGGGGGGAAATCTCCGGAGGAGGCGGCCAGGGAGGCGGCGTACCCC
>JAJZRM010000235.1 GCA_021802685.1 Deltaproteobacteria bacterium
CCGATCTGGTGGGCGCCTGCGCCGTGGTCAACGCCTTCGGCGACGTGGTGGATTCCGCGACGGGAGAATGGGTTGCGGGCGCCCGCGCGGAAGGGTCGGATACGGCGGCGGACACCGAGGCGCTGTTCCGTTCGGGTTTCCGCCGCGAGCCGTTCGCCTCGGAAAACACGACCCTGGGGGTCGTCGCCACCGCGGACCTTCTCACCCGGGAGGAACTCTGGAGCGTGGCCCGGATGGCGCATTCGGCGTTGTGCCGCGCCATCCGGCCGGTCCATACCCCGATGGACGGCGACGTGGTGATCGCCGTCGCAACGGGGGCGTCGGGACGGCGGGGGAACGTCCTGCAGGTCGCGGTCCTCGGCGCGCGTGCCCTCGAGGCGTCGATCCTGGACGGGGTGCGCAGCGCGACGGGAACGGCGAAGGTGCCCGCCGCGGCGGAGCGGACGGGAAGGCGGGGGGAGAAACCATGATCGAACGGATCGAGGAGGCGTTGGCGGCGCTGTTGTCGGACAGCGCCCCGGCGGTGCGGGAGGCGGCGGCCGAGGCGATGGACCGCACCCGGGCGAAACGGTCGCTGGAGAGGTTCCGGGAGCGATTCCGGGCCGGAGGGCTGGAGGAGAGGGTCCGGGCGGTCCACACCGCCGGGGAACTCGGCGGGGCGGAAGGGATTGCGTTCCTCCTGGAGGCGCTATCCGACGGAGCCGAGGAGGTCCGGGGAGCGGCCGTGAGGGCGCTCGCGCTCTTCCCGTCGCCCGCGGTGCTCAAGGCGTTGTGGGAGATGTTGCCGAAGGAACGGGGAGTGGTTCTCGCCAACCTCGTCGAAGCGCTCGGCGCCTCGGGCAGGAAGGAGCTCCGCCCCCATGTCGAGAAGTACCTTTCCCATCCGGAAGGCGAGGTCCGGGCCAAGGCGGTGGTCGCGACTTCCCGCTTGACCGACGCGTCCGGTTGGGAGAAGATCCTGGCCCTTCGAGAGGACCCGGACGAGATGGTCCGCGCCGCCGTCGCCGAGGGGCTCGGGAATTGGACGTCGGCCCGCTGGTAGCCGCTCTCAGACGGGGGCGGGGGCGAAGACGCTTTCCAGCGAAATATACGGGTGGAACAGGGGGTTCACCGTGCCGAGGATCCTGCGGCGCGGTTTGCCGGTGGCCGGATCGGCCTCCGACAGGTTCACCGTTTCCGGGGACGGGAGGGGGTTCCCCGCCCGGTCGTACAGGATCGCCATCTTCGGATGCCCGTTCCCGCCCTCGGGCGCGCCGGTCACGATCCCGACTTCCATCGTGTTCAGGCGCAACATCGTCCCCACGGGATAGACCCCCAGGGAGCGCTCGAGCAGCTGCACGAGATCCGGGTCGATGGATTTTCCCGCCAGTTTCCGCATGATCTCCAGCGCCCCCTGCGGCGTGCGCGCCTTCTGGTAGGAGCGCATGGTCGTCAGGGCGTCGTAGCAGTCCGCCACCGCGATGATCTGGGAATGGGGGTTCACCCGCAGCTCCGGCTCGGGGCGCGGGTACCCCGCCCGGTCGAACCGCATGTGGTGTTCCCGTACCATGTTCCGGGTCTCGTCCTGGATGTTGGTCATCTTTCCGAGGATCGCGTACCCCTCCTCGGGGTGCTTCTTGATCTCCTCGAACTCGTTCACCGTCAACGTGCCGGGTTTCCGGATCAGGTCCAGGGCCAGCTGCGTCTTGCCCACGTCGTGAAGCAGCCCCGCCACCCCCACGTTGACCCGGCTCTGTTCGGAAAGCCCGAGGCTGTCCGCCACGGCCAGGGAAAGGATGGAGACGTTCACGGAATGGTTGAACGTATATTCGTCGAAATTCTTGATCAGCGTGAGGGCGAGCATGGCGTCCCGGTTCCGCGAGATCATCCCGTTCATCTCGCGCACCGTGCGGTCGCAGACGGCCCCGTCCGGGGTCTTGCCGCCCCGGACGTCCTTCAGCGCCTGGACCACCACGTCGATGGCGTTTCCGTAGATTTCCCGCGCGATGGAGAAGTCGTCCGTATCCTCCTCGGTGGAGGTCACCCGGATGTGCCGCACACCGGCCTCCGCGAGGCGATCCTTGATGGCGGAGACGCTCAAGCCCTGCTCCTTGGTTTCATGCAGGAACCGGACGAACCGCTCGATGTCTTCCGTGGCGACGCCCCGCTCGAAGATCACGGCCGGAACCCCGATGCCGCCGAGTCGCGCCAGGAACAGTTCGAGGGAGGAGGTCAAGTGGAATATGGGGACGCCTTCCAGGACGAGCGTGCCGTCGGACACCGTCAGGGCGAGCTCGGTCCGGTCGGCGAACAGGGGGAGAAACTCCGCGCAGCATTTCTCCACGGGGGTCCGGACCAGGGGGTGAGAGGCGGGGTAGAGTCCCAGGTTCTTCAGGGACGTTCCCAGAAGCCGCACGATCCCGGCGACCGCGCTTTCCATCTGACGTCGGTCCATGTTCCCCCTCCTTACGCCTGTTTCCTTTTCAGGATCCGCTCGGTTTCCCAGCGAAGAAACTTGTCCCGCGAGTGAAGCGCGTTCCGCAGGGCTTCCTCGGCCCGTTCACCCTTGATCTTTGAGATGCTCCTCAAGGCATGGGATTTCATCGCCCGGAACTTTTCCGTTTTCCAAAACACGTCCAGCGAAAGGATCTCCTCGAGTGCGGTGACCGCGTCGTCGGTGCCGATCGAACGAAGGGAGTCGATCGCCTCGTGCGCCAGCCGGTAGTGAGGGAACAGGATTTTCCTCATGGCCACGCGGCGGAACAGGGCCACCACCGCTTCCGGCTCCTTCTTGGAGGAGAGGGCGGCGGTAGCCGTGAGCGCCACCGTTTCCTCCGGGAAGAAACAGAGCTCGCAGAGGGAGTGCACGGCGGACGGGTGGGGGGTCTTGGAGAGCGCCTTGATCGCCTCCTTCTTCACCCGGAGGTCCGGGTGGGCCAACGCGGCCGCGATGTGAGGGGCGAGGTCGGGCATGCCGAGGCTGCCGAGGATCGTCACCATGTTGCGGACCATGTACCACCTGGAATCGTCCAGGTTCTCCAGTATGCCCGGAACGGCGATGCGGCCGATCCGGGAGACGATCTCGACGATCGCCTTCCGCACGAGGAGGTCTTCCTCCTCGGCCAGCAGCTGGAGCAGGGGGTGGACGGACCGTTCCTCGAGCGCGACGAGGATGGTCTCGGTCTCCCGCCGTCCCCGCATCCCCTGCTTTCTCAGCATGCCGACGTAGTGGGCGACCAGTTCGTCCGTGGCAAGCTCCTTGATCCCCAGGCCGGCGAGCTCCGCGATCTCCGGGCTTCCGCCGGGGGGGGTCTCGACGTGGCGCACGAAGATCGTCATCGCCCGGGTTGCGTATTCGATCTTCCGCTCCGGGCGTTCCGTCAGGAGGAACCGGGAGAATTCCACGATGTGGCCGCGGTATTCCGAGGGGTCGGTTTCCTTCTCGATGCGGGTGAGCAGGGTGTCGATCGTGACGACTTCCGGCGCCGCCGTGGCGACCGGAAGCGAAAGCGTATCCTCATCGAGGAGCGCCCCTTCGGGTAGTTCCTCGGGTTCCAGCTCGGCCAGGTCCTCCTCGGCCTTCAGCAGTTCGGTGAGCCGGTCGTAGTCGACCCGGTTCGCCCAGATGTGGGTGACGTTCTCCTTCATCAAGGCGTGTTCCAACCCTCCGGAGTCCAGCACCTCGTTCACGTCCCGCACGATCATCTTCAGGAAGGCGACGATCTCGTCCGGCCTCAGGTTCGGCAGGAAGATGATGCGCGCCGCGCGGCGCAGGTACAGCTCCCGGTTGAGGTCCGCCATCGCCTTGCCGGCCCTCGATCCGGGCAGCGGGACGTCGTTGTACAGCAGGGCGTTCTTCGTGACCCCGATCTCCAACCCTTTCTCCGGCAGGGGTATGTCCTCGAAAAGCAGTATGATTTTGGTGATCGCCTGGATCAGCATGGGGTGGTCGTCAGGATAGAAGAGGACGCTTTTCATCCCTTTGGACAGCTCGGACACGGCCTGCGTGATCCGTTGCAGGTATAGGTCGCCGGAGATTTCGGGCGGGTCGGTCATTCCGCCGTTGGAAAAAGGCGTGTTATTGGCATACAGTAATAAATATCCGACATGGGCGCCGCTCAAGTCAATCGTTTTCGGGGAAACCGGTGGGTTCGCAAGGGGTTGCGCGCCGTCGCCACGGGATTCGGGATCGGTTGCATCCCCGTCGCGCCCGGGACCGCCGGAACCCTGGCCTGCCTTCCGCTTTGGTACTGGACCGGAGCGGAGGGGCCGGTGCATTACCTGCTGCTGTGCGCGGTCCTGCTGCTGTCCGTTCCCGCCGCCAGGGAGCAGATGTCGGCGACCCGGGAGAAGGACCCGGGTTCGGTGGTGATCGACGAGATCGCGGGGATGCTCCTCGCGGCGACCGGGATCCCCTGGAGTTTCCGGCACGCCTTGGCGCTGTTCCTGCTGTTCCGGGTCTTCGATGTGTTCAAGTTCGGTCCGGCCGCGTGGATCGATGCGAAGGAGGGCCCCGTATACGTGGTGGCGGACGACCTGGTTGCGGGGATCTACGCGGCGCTCGCGTTCCGGGGGATCGCATGGCTGACCGGGTAACGGACAAGGCGTCCTTCCTCCTCGGCGAGCGGCTGCGGTCGTCGGGGAAAACGCTCGCAGTCGCCGAGTCGTGCACCGGCGGGCTCCTGGCCGGCGCGGTCACCTCCATCCCCGGGAGCTCCGACTACTTCGTCGGCGGGATCGTCGCGTACCGCAACGCCGTCAAGACGGACGCCCTCGGCGTCCCCTCCCGCCTGATCGCATCCCGCGGCGCGGTCAGCGGGGAAGTGGCGCTCGCGATGGCGGAAGGCGCCCTCGAACGCTTCACCGCCGACATGTCGATCGCGACGACCGGCGTTGCGGGGCCGGGCGGGGGGAGCCGGGAAAAGCCGCGGGGGACGGTCTGGGTGGCCGTGGCGGTGCGGGGCGGGGTCCGATACTCGCACCGGTTCCGCTTCCGGGGGGACCGGGAGAAGGTCCGCCGGGAAACGGTTCTCGCCTCCCTTGCCGCCGCGTCGGAACTGCTATCCGGAAAAGGGAGCGACGCCTCATGAGGGCGTTCAT
>JAJZRM010000236.1 GCA_021802685.1 Deltaproteobacteria bacterium
CACCTGCTCCACTTCTTTCCGGATTTGATTGATAAGGTCCTCCATATTGATCTTATCGGAGACGGCATCGCTGGATGCGGGACTCGTATTGAGGGTGACCTTCATCGTCACCTTGCTCCCGCCCTTGGATGGAACAATCTCCAAGTCCTGAACATCGGCGGCGTAACCGGACCTATTCAGGACGAATACCCCCTCGACCCCCGGCTTCTCTCTCAGGAGCCGCTTGATGCCATCGAGAACCTCCTCGCGGGCCTTAGGTGATTCAAAGCTCATTCTGTAGGTCACGGAAATCCTGCGGAGCAGATCTGCCATCTCGGCGTCGGACAGGTCCAGGTTCGAGTTCTTCACCTTCTCCTGCGGGACCAAGGTGATCTCGAACGTGTCGCCCTTTTCCTCGATGCCTACCTTTAGATAGATCCGGGCGAAATTGCGGTAGCGAGAAGGCTGGAAAGGAGAGTTCGGCGGGCCGTAGACCACCTTGGTCGTGAACTTCTCCACGCCGAGAACACCGTTGTCGTAGACGTAACTGGCGCCGCGCCCCATTTCGACGCGGTACGGATATGGATCGAACTTCGAGTCGCTCTCATACTTGTTTTGGAATGCGACGCCAAGGATCGCGTTCTTTTGCGTGGGAGTCTCCACCCATTTCGGCACGACGTAAACGATCCTCCGATCGCTCTGGATCGCCATTCTCTCCGGGGGCTTGGAGGGGATCAGTGCACACCCGGTCACGAGCAGGGCGACTGCGGAAGCGAACAGCAGCATGGATTTCTGCGAGCGTTTCATGCCGGCGACTACCTCCCATGTGATATATCGGCTTGATGCAAACAAGGTCGACGCGGGGCGACCCCGGCCCGACTCGATTCGGGAGACGCACCTAAAAATCGAGCTTCTTGGCCGCTGTCTTGACGTTCTCGATTTCGAGCGTGATGTCACCGTCCAGGGCATGCTCTCGTTGGGCGTATAGGACTTCCACCTTGGCCCCGTCGAGGTACCAGACGGTGCGGGTCGTATCCTTCCCTTTATCGCTCTGCCGGGGCGGCCCGTACTTGGCCTCGATGTTCTTCAACAGGGACGTGTGAACTTCCATGCCGGAGTACCGAGAAATGCTCGTCGAAGCAGTGACCTTGAAGAATACGCCGTAGGAGAAGTGGTACCGGATCTCCCTGAAAACGACGCCCGCGGCTTTGTTTTCCTCCCGTGTCGCGTTAACCCTTATGAGAATCTTGTCCCCCGGAGAGCCGCCCCGTTCCCGAAGGTCCGGATAGAGATTCTGGGCGTCCTCCCGGGTCATGCCCCACTTGAGTTCCCGGAACCCCTCCGGCTTGGAGACCGTCGGTTCGTCGGCCATAGCCGCTACAGGCATTCCCATCAACAGCAAGAGCAAGGCTGCATACCGTCTCATGGGGATTCCTCCTCGACTTTCGTTGGTCCCGTCCCTCCTGTCTTGCTGTGGAGGGCGGGGCGTATCGCGGGTCATGCGCCTCTTTGACGTGAATATATGACATATATTCATAACTCATCAATGCAAAATATGTCAAACTGGCCTTTGACGGCATCTCCCCCGTTTTGGGTAAATGGGGGACATGGACAGAAAAATTCCGGAATTATTGAAGAAATTGCGAAAAGAGAAGGGGTTGTCGCAGGATGAACTCGGGAGAATGATCGGCGGCGATCAGACCGAGGTTTCCAGGTATGAGCGGGGTGCGCGGCTTCCCAGTCGCGACAAGCTCGTAGCGCTGGCGAAGGCCCTTTCCGTTCCGGTCGGCATCCTCGCCGGTGAAGAGGGAGGTGAGGGGTCTCCCGTTGCGGTGGTGCAGCGGTGCGGGAGCCTGAAAGAGATGTCGGGACTTCCGCAGCGACGCTCCGAACTGGCGGAGGTTCCGCTGGTCGACCACATCGTGGCGGCAAGGATTGGAAGAATCGTTCGGGATGCAGAAGTGAAAGAGTGGCTTTGGATCCCCCGCTCCCAGCTCGGGAATCACGCCGAAAAAAATCTTGTTTGCGTCTATGTGAAGGACAAGTCGATGGAGCCGATTCTCTCGGAAGGGGCCGTCGTCTGCATCGACCGTGATGAACGACCATCGACGAGCGCTCCCCCGTTTTCCGCCGCCATTTACGCGGTTCAGGCGAGATCGGGAGAGTTGACCTTCAGGTACGTTGCGGCGAAAGGGGACGTGCTCGTCGCGATCGCCTCAGATCCAGCAAACAAGAACTATCCGGTCTTTTACCTGGATTGGCGTAAAAGACGCGACGCGATCATCGGCCTTGCGGTCTGGCAGGGATCTTCACTGGTCGGGGGAATGGCTTAACCAAGGACGGCCTTCGAGGGACGCGGCGTGGCGCGAGGAGCACGGCGGGCGGGGATTGCGGGATTGCATTCGATGTCGAATCGTTATCGCACTGCCCTATCGTTTCCTCGACGGAAGGGAAGAAATCGGTCATCCTGCATCCGTTAATACCTCTCATAGGGAGGAAGGTTGGCCGTTCTCGCCATCCGCCGGAGAACTTCGAACTCCGTTTCTTCCGTTGCCACGTACCCGCTCACCCCGTCCCTCTTCAAGACGTTTAGTCGCTCGCCGTCGACTTCGGCGAAATCCTGGGGTGAAAGCCGCAGCAGGGCATCCCTGACTTTACCCGCCGTCGCCGCATCGACGTGAGGCAGGGCAAAGAAGGTGCAGTTGGGAACCGGTTCGGACGAAGCGACCACCCGGAAGTCAGACTTGCGCACCTTCCCATCGGCCTCCATCCGCTCGATGTCGCCCACTTTCACGGCGCCGGCATCCACCGCCCCGTAGAGAATGGAATAGACCACTCTTTCGTGCTGCCAGGCGCCGGGAAGGAACGTGTAGCCGCCAAGGAGTTCCTCAGGGTCGAGGCCCGCCAGAAGCATCGTGTGATACTGGGTCAAGTATCCCCCGGGGGAGAAGACCGGCCCGAAGACCATCTTCTTCCCCTTGAGGTCAGGGAGCTTCCTTATGGGCGAGTCGGCCCGCACGACGATCAGACCGCCAGTGTCCTTCCCCGTGTCGGATTTCACCTCTCGCGCCAAGAGAGTGGCCCCGATTTTCGCCTTGATGTTGACGTAGACGTAGCCGTTCGCCTGCAGCACGTCGAATTCCCGGCGCTGTGCCCGTTCCACGAAATCGAAAGTATTGACATGTGACATGACGACCTTGCGTCCCAGTTTCTTCTCCAACCAGGCTCCGAGAGGCTCGAACCGTTGCCGGTTCTCCTCGACCGAGTTGCAGACCTGGAAAGCCACGCGCAACGACGGAAGGGGAGGTTTCAGGAACCCCTTTGCGACGACGCCTATCGTGCCCACAACGAGGACGACGAACATGATGCGCGAAAATCTGCCCAAGACTTCCCGACCTCCAATCCCGGCGGAGTCTTTCCATCGCAGGCCGGGCTCCTACCGGCTCACTCCGCCGATCCCGGCCTCCTTGAGGAGTTCTTTTTCGAATGATGGATACTCCGGCAGGTCCGCGCCGCATTCGACGGGAGGATGTGGAAGCGTCGGCAGGATGAGGATACTTCCCCTGTCGTCCTCCCGGAAATCCTGGATCCTGCGGCGGATCTTCTCGTCCTCGGCAGTCCCCCAGTAGTTTCCCGAGACATCGAGGGTTCCCACGGCCCAGTCCCCGATCTTGAGGTCCCATTCCCGGTTGGCGATCACGCTGCGGACGATCTTCCCGCCTCCTTTTCCCTCCCGATAGAACAGACCCACGTTGTTGTTCTCTATGACCGTATCGGCAACTGTCGGACCACCGTCCCAGAAACGCAGCGCAATGCCGTTATCCCGGAAGGTGCAACGGGAAAACGCCGCTCCCGTTCCCTTCATCTTCACGCCCGCCTCGTTTTCTTGGAACATCGCGTGCTCGACGGTCACGTCCCCATCGTGGACGTGGAGCCCCCACTGTGCTCTCTCGAATACGGCATAGCGGATAACCCCCTTGCCCTCCTTGATGAAGATTTCCCCCCATGGTTTACGGGGATCGAGGGGGGAAAATATCACGGGCCGTTTGCGCTCGCCTTCGACGATCAAGTTGCCGGACACCATAATGGAGCCATCCCGGATTCCGTCGTCGTTATTGTCCTCCCCCGAGAGAAGTACCCGCGTTCCGGGGAGGATGCGAAGGATTGCGCCCTTCTCCACGATTACCATCTCCTTCACGTGGACTTCGCCTTCCCATGTCTCGACTCCCTTGACTGTCCTTCCCGCCGCCGCGACAGCCCCGGAGGAGAGGATCGTGGCGAGAAAAGCAAACGTCCCGATCATCGAGATCAGATCTTGCTTGTTCACACGAGTTTTCGTGCCTTGAGGAATCTGCGTGCCACCGTCTTTGGATCGGACCCCTCGGTCTCCCGCAGCAACGCAGCCATCGTGTCGTTGTCGAGGATCCCGCGCAGTTTGGCGAGAAGTCTTGGAAGGGCGGGGAATTTCCCAAGGGCGTCCTTGCACAGCATCAGTCCGGCCCGGCCCGGCTCCTTTCCTCCGTTCTTCCCGGAAAAGTTCCTGTCGTATCCGAACTGCTCCAGCCACACGACGTTGTGCCGGCGGTTGAGCGCTTCCTTCAGGCGGGAAAGATTTGTCTCCTCGTCCGGACCGGGGGTTTCGCCGCCGAACTTGGCGAGGAGGATCCGCGAATAGTCGGCGTAAAGGCTGATCTTGTCCTGCCGCAAAGCCTCGAATGCCGCCTCCCGGGTCTCGAACCGGGCAAGCTTTACGGTCGTCCCCGTCCGCTCGTCGATGAACACCAAGAGCAGGTTGGCCAGAAGGACCTGGTCCGGAACATCGAGGTACCCCACCGAGATGGTACGGCCGACGCAGGCGCGGGCGGCGCCCTGTGCGCCTCCAAGCGTTGCGGCGACGAGAACGGCTACGGCCAGGAGGCGCCACAACACCGGCGTTCCAACCCTGTCTCCACGCTTCGTCCGAAGGATGGGCCTCCTGGAAAGCGCGCGGGGAGTGCCCGTCAAGTTGGTGGTTCGGACGAACCTCTGTTCCGGTTGGTATCCCATTTACTTTGCCAAGACCTCCGCAAGGGCCTTCATGATGTTTTCCGAAGTGA
>JAJZRM010000237.1 GCA_021802685.1 Deltaproteobacteria bacterium
GTTCGCCATGGTGCAGAGCATGTCGAGCGCCTGGGTGAACCGGACCCCTTCGAGCGAAAGCGTCACCTTCTTCTCCTTGATCTCGTCGTCGAACAGGAAGTTGACGCCGGAGAGCTTCGAGAGGACGCCGAACGCCTCGCGGACCGAAGCGTCGACGAGCCGGATCGTGATCGGGTTCGCCGACGAGAGGCGGATCTCGTAAGGGCCCATCATGGTGCGGTCGGCGCGCCGCGCCAGCTCCTTGAGCTTTCCCGCCGCCCCGGCGTGCGACGGGTCCCGCCCGATCGCCCGATGAAACGCCTCCCGCGCCAGGACCTCGCGGCCCGCCGCGAGATGGGCGACGCCCGCCTCGTACTCCTGCTCCGCCTCCTGGCATCCGAGCGCCGTGGAGAGGCCGTGGGATGCCGCCTCGAACGTCGGTTCGTACGTGAGCGCGGTGCGAAACGCATCGGCGGCGGCGGCGCAGTTCCGCGCCGCGAGCCGCTCGCTGCCGCGCCGGACATGCTCCTTGGACGCCTCGAAACGGGCCCGCCGCAGCTCGATCCGGTAATCCTTGTTCCCGGGCTCCCCGCGGGCGGCCTCGGCGAACCGGGATACGGCGGTGTCCCAATCCCCGACCCGCGCGGCGGAGGCGCCTTGAGTGAAGGCCCTGTTCCCGGCGCAACCCGCCAAAAGCAGGGTTGCCGCAAGTGCGGTGATGACGATCCGTTGGCGGTTCATGACGCTCCTTATCCGACCTGTCCCCCGGATCTCAAGGCAACGACAGGGGGGCGTTCCCTTTCAGCGGGATTCGGACTCTCCGGTCGGCGGAAATATCGAGCAGCATGTCCGCATCCCGAACTTCGATCACCCGGACGAGCCGTCCGACCGCGTCCCCCTTGCGCAAGGGGACGATATCCCTTCCCTTCGCGAAAAAGGCGACCCGCTCCTCCCCCGCCTTCCGGAAAACCCCCACGAACCGGTATGCGCCCAGCTCGGCACGCGCAGCCGCGAGCCGGACCTCGGCCGGGTCGGGCGGCGGTTGCGGCTCCGGTTCGGGCGGAGGAGATGCCGCCGCGACCTCTTTTCGCGCCGCACTCGACCCCGGCCCGCGCCTTCCTTCGGCCGGCTGCGGTTTCTTCCTCTCCGGCGTGAACAGGTCAAGGGATCCGGCGGCCGGGGAGGTCGCCGTCGCCGCGCGAAGCAGCCCGTCCCAGTCCGGTTCGGCATCCGCGGCCCGGGCCTTCGCGGCGGTCCCGGACGCATGGCCGCCCCCCGCCTGCCTTCCCCCGTTCCCCAACGGGAAGCGGTCCCGCAGCAGAAGGATAACGAGCACGCCGAGCAACCCGGCGAGGATCAGCGCCTTGCGGCGGGATTCCGTCACCGGACGGGGACCCGGACAGTGACGCCCGCGGCCACGCCCGAGCGGTCCGCCGCCGCGTCCGGGCGGCCGACGGCGCGCTTTATCTCGACCGACTCGACGACCGCGAGCGGCGCCCCCGTCTCGATCCCTGCGAGGAACCGTGCGAGGTCGGGATATCTCCCCGCAGTGGAGAATCGAATCTCGTACGCGTCGAGCCCGCGTCCCGCCGGCGACACCTTGTACGAGACATCGCGCGTCTCGACGTTTCCTTCCGGGGCGACGAACGGCTCGAAGACTTCCCGCAGCGCCTCCTTGCGCCCTGTGCGCGACCGCAAGATTTCCAGCGCCTTACGGACCTCCCCCTCGCGCTCGGCGAGGCCCCGGGCGGCCAGAAGGCGCTCAAGCGAGGCGCGGTGCTCCTTCCGCGCCGCGTCGTACCGCTCCGACGCGGCCGTCCGGAGCGCCGTGGAACCGGACAGGAGGAGGATGGCGGACAGTACGATGCCGGCGGGCCCCGCGATCCGGCGGATCGCAAGAAGCCCGCGAAAAACCTCGATCCCGCGGCCGCCGATCAACGTCCTCTTCCCGCGCGGCCCGTCAGGCGGAAGACGTGAAGCCGGCGTCCCTGGTCGTACCGGTTCGACTCCACGGCGAGCGAAGGGATTTCCCGGTCGCGCAGCAGCGCCGCCCGCAATGCCTCGGCGCCGCCGAACGCATGCGAGACGCCCTCGATCCGGATCGTTCCGTCACGCCGATCGATCCGGGCCGACTCGAGTGCCACCCCGTCGGGGATCGCCCGCTCGACGGCCGCGAGAAGGGCCGGGATCGACGGACCCGGTTTGGGGAGGGCGGCGGTGTACGCCGTCGCCTCCCCCCGCAGGGACTTCCACGCCTCCGCGTCACGGAAACTTGCCGCCTCGGCGTTGAACGCGGCCGCCTCGGCCAGCATTCTCCCGGCCCGCGCGTCGATCCCGCGCGCCTCGACGATCCGTTTCGCGGACAACCCCGCCGCGGGAACGAACAGAAGCGCCGCGGCAGCGAGCAAAAGGCGGGAGAGGCGTATGCCGGCCCTCTCGGAAAGCGCCGTTCCCGGGGAGAGGTCGATCCCGAACCTCACGCGAAGATCCCCGACGCGAGGGGGTGTCGCACGAGGCCCGCGACCGGTGCGCCGTGTCCGAGCGCGCGCACTTCCACCCCTCTCCCGATCGTCTCTCCGAAGTGGCGGACGGTTTCGGCCGCCTCCGCATCCCGTTCCGATCCGTCGGCGCATGCGCGCGAGCGGAAGTACCGCAGGCGGCCCCCGACCGTCCCGAAGAGCGCGAAGGCGTTCCCGTCGGCGAGGACAAAGGCCTCGGCCCCCATCGCCGAAGCGACACCGGCGTTCCATGCGGCGATGCACCGCGGAACGGCGAGCAGGACCGGCAGACCTGCGATCGGGAGCTCGATGGCGCGCGCCGTCTCGGGAGCCGCCGCCGCGAGGAGGAACGGCGCTTCCCGGACCCAGGGCGGCGCGGTCGGTTGCCAGTCGTAGACGGTCTCATCGGTCGGAAGTCCCCAATCGACCGTCGCCTTCCAGCGGAAGTAGTCTCGCGCGCGGCCCCGCGAGACGGCGCGGTCCCGTCGGACCAGCCCGACCCGGAACCAGGCATCCGGAAGCGCCGCAAGAACTCCATCGGCCGGAGGCATCTCGCGCAAGGCCCGAAGCCGGACCGCGGCCTCCTCGATTCCCGGACCGACGGCGGCCAGAACCTCCGCCGGGGAACCGCCAAGTTTTCCTACCGGGACGTCGGACACCTCGCCGGGACGTCCGCCGCGGCCGAACGCAACGCGTGCCCCGGACGAGGACAGGTCGAGGCAAAGCCAGGTCGACCGGATCGGCATCAGGATCCCTCGTCCGGAGGAACGACCCGATCGACCTCGGCGATCGTCGTCGTCCCTTCCCCCGCCAGGCGCATGGCGTTCTCCCGCATCGACGCGACGCCGATCCGGGCCAGTCCCGCGCGGATCTCCCGCGAGGGTCTCCGCGCCACCAGCCACTCCCGGATGTCGTCGGTGAACGGGACGAGCTCCCCGACCGCTTTCCGCCCCCGGTACCCGGTGCCGTTGCACGCCGGGCATCCGCCCGCGTCGAACGTCGCACCGGTTCCCGCCTCTGCCTGCCGCCGGCAGGCGAGGCACAAGCCCCGGAGCAGCCGCTGCGACAGGACCCCGTTGACCGCGGAGACGAAATTGTACGGCTCGATCCCCATGTGCAGGAACCGGAGGATCACGTCGGTCCCGCTGTTGGCGTGAACCGTCGAAAAGACGAGGTGGCCGGTCAGCGCCGCCTGGACGGCGACCTCGGCCGTCTCGCGGTCCCGGATCTCTCCGACCATCACCACGTCCGGGTCGTGGCGCAGGACCGCGCGAAGCCCCGAGGCGAACCCGACCCCCTTCGCCTCGTTGACCGGGATCTGCACGATCCCGGGCAGGTCGTATTCGACGGGGTCCTCGATCGTGACGACCTTCCGCCCGGCGTGGTCCATCTCCTGGAGGACCGCGTAGAGGGACGTCGTTTTCCCGCTCCCGGTCGGGCCGGCCACGAGGAACATCCCGTGAGGCCGTTGCGTCAGGCGGCGGATCGCGGAGGCCGTCGCCTCGTCGAAGCCGAGCAACCCCAGCGACAGCTTCGCGAATTCCGATTTCAGGTGCTCCTTGTCCAGGATGCGGATGACGACGTCCTCGCCGTGCGATGCCGGAATGACCGAGACGCGGAAGTCCACCGGACGCCCAAGGACAGTGAAGCGGAACCGGCCGTCCTGGCTCCGGCGCGTCTCCGAGATATCGAGGTCCGACACGACCTTGATCCTCGAAACGAGGCGGGGGTGGAAAAGTTCGTCGATCGGCTCCGACGCCGGGACGAGGACCCCGTCGAGCCGGAACCGGACGTAGGAGCGTCCGTCCTCGGCTTCGAAGTGAATGTCGCTGGCCCCTTTCCGGACCGCTTCGATCAGCAGCCCGTTCAGCATCCGGACAACCGGGGAGGATTCCTCGAGCGCTTCCCGCGCTCTCGCCTCCTCCTCGCCGTCCCGAGCCGCGGGTCCCGGGCCCGCGAGTGCGGCGCTCGAGGGACGCAGGGCCCGGGCGGAGTCGGCCCAGCGTCCGATGACGGCGTCGAATGCCTCGCGGGAACACGCGACAACCTTCGCCGGCCGGTTGAGGTGCAGCTCGATTTCGTCCCGGTGGAGAGGATCCTGCCAGTCCGGCGAGGCCACGACGAGCCGCTCCCCCTCCTCGCGGATCGGAAGGAACCGGAACCGCCGCATTCCCTCGGACGTCGCCGCCCGGAGCAGCTCGAGGGGCGGCTCCACGCCCGCCAGTTCGACGAACTCGCGCTCCGCCGCACGCTTTGCGGACAATCCTCCGTTCATCCCACGACCCCGGCGAGCTGGAAGATCGGGAGATAGATCGCGACGACGAGACCGCCGACGACGGCGCCGACCAGGATCATCAGCAACGGCTCGAGCATGGCCGTCAGGATCTTGACCCGGTGGCGGAGGTCCTCCTCGCACCAGTCCGCCACCTCGACGAGCATCTCCGGCAGGAAGCCGCCCCGCTCCCCCGCCTCGACGAGCCGGACCGCGAGATCCGGGAGCGTTCCGTCGGCCCGCAGGGCGGCGGCAAGCGCTTCCCCCCCCTCGACTCGCGACGCAACCGCGACCAGGCGTCCCTCGAGCAGGAGGGACCCCGG
>JAJZRM010000238.1 GCA_021802685.1 Deltaproteobacteria bacterium
GCGGAATCCACCACGTCGCCGAAGGCGTTGACCACGGCGCAGGCGCCCACCACCGTCCCCCCGCCGCACTCGGACGCCGTCCCGAACCCCCCCTTCATCGCCCGGCCGATCCCCAGGACCTTCCCAACCGTGGCCCCCGTTCCCGCCCCCACCGAACCGCGCCGCGGCGGAAGGGAGGACGCGGCCCCGGCCGCCTCGTACCCCATCGCCGCATCCGGGCGGCGGGCGCCCTCCGCATACCCCAGGTCGTAAAGAATCGCCGTCGGAACGATGGGAACCGCCCCTCCCGGGGTGGGGAACCCGATGGATCGTTCCTCGAGCCAGCGGACGACCCCGGTGGCCGTTTCGAGCCCGAAGGCGCTCCCCCCGGCGAAGACGAGGGCGTCCACCCGTTGCGCGGGATGCGGCCGGATCAACGAATCCATCTGCCGGGTGCCGGCGGCCTCGCCGCGGATGTCCGCGCCGCCCGCCGCGCCGCGGGGAAAGAGAAGCACGGTGACGCCGGACCGGCGCGCGTCGTCCTGCGCATGCCCCACGAGGATACCGTCCACATCCGCGATCGATCCCGCCATCTTCCTCCCCCGCCGTGGATATAGTCTTACCGGACGCGGAATCGTTCGTCAATCCGACCCGTTGACGATGGCGGTGGGCGGAAAGTACACTCAATGTCATGAAGAACGTTTCGCGGGAGGGGAGGACGCTCGGGCTGGATTACGGAAACCGCCGCATCGGGGTGGCGGTGTCGGACCCTCTCGGCCTGACGGCGCAACCGCTTTCCGCGATCGCCCGGGAAGGGGACCGGAAGGACATCGTCTCGATCGGACGCCGCGCCGCCGAACTGGGGGCGACGTCCGTGGTCCTGGGTCTTCCCTTGCTGATGAACGGCGACGAAGGCCCCGCGGCCGTCCGCGCGCGGGAATTCGGCGCCCGAATCGAGAAAGAGCTCTCTCTTCCGGTGACGATGTGGGACGAGCGGATGACCACGGTGCAGTCCGAACGCCACCTCATCGACTCGGGCGTGCGGCGGGAGCGGCGCAAGGAGCTGCGCGACAGCCTCTCCGCCATGTTCCTTCTCCAGAGCGTCCTGGACCTCCGGAACCGGGGATGAACGGAGGACGGATCAAGAAGCGCCCCGGGGGCATCCTCCGCGGCGCCGCCCTGGGCGCCCTGGCCGCGATGCTCGCCTCGACCTTCCTCCTGTTCGACTCGCACTCCTCCCGGGACTGGAAGGGGATGAAGGTGTCCATTCCCAAGGGGAGTTCCCTTGCCGAGATCACCACCATCTTCGCGGGCGAGAAGGCGCTCCCCCACCCCCTCGCCTTCCGGGGGTTCGCCCTGTTGACGGGCACGGGGCGCCACCTGCAGTACGGCGAATACACGTTCCCGAGCCCCCCCTCGGCCTACAGGGCCTGGAGAAAACTGGTCACGGGGGACGTGGTCAAGTATCCCGTGGTGGTCCGGCCCGGTTCGAACCTCTACGACGTGGCGGCCATGCTCGGGGCGTACTCGCTCGTGGAGCCGCAGGCGTTCCTCGAGGCGGCGGCTTCCCGGCCCCTGCTGGAACGGCTGGGGATCCCCGCGGAGAGCGCGGAAGGGTACCTCGTTCCGGACACCTACAACCTCGTGAAGGCCCTCTCGCCCGGGGAGATCCTGGAAATCATGGTCCGGCCGTTCCGCGCGCGGTTCACGCCGGAAATGGAACGGAAAGCGGCGCAAGAGGGGTATTCGGTGCACGAGGTGGTGACCATCGCGTCGATCATCGAAAAGGAGACGGGAATCCCGGAGGAGAAACCGCTCGTATCGGCGGTCATCCGGAAGCGGCTGGCCCTCGGGATGCCGCTGCAGATGGACCCGACGGTGATCTACGGCGTGAAACGTTTCGACGGGACGGTGACGAGGAAAGACCTGCAGGCGCCCGGGCCGTACAATTCCTACCGGAACCTGGGGCTCCCCCCGGGGCCGATCGCCAACCCGGGGCATTCATCGATCATGGCCGCCCTCGAACCGGCGAAGGCGGATTACCTTTACTTCGTTTCGAACAACGACGGCTCCCACACGTTCTCCCGGACGCTGCCGGAGCACGCGCGCGCCGTGGAAAACCTCCGGCGGTTCCGGCGGCAGGAGGCTACTCTTCCACCTCGCCCATCGGGACCTTCCTGATTCCCTCCTCCGGTTCCTCCCGGGTGTACTTCTCCTCGCGCTCGTTCTTTTCCTGGCACTCGACGCAGAACTTCGCGAAGGGCAGCACCTTGAGGCGCGCCCTGGGGATCTTCACGCCGCACTCCTCGCACTGGCCGTACGTGTTGTCCTCGATCCGGTCCAGCGCGTCGTCGATCTGAAGCAGCTTCCGTTTTTCCCGGTCCGTGAGAATCATGTCCAGCTCGCGGGTGCGCTCCTCGGAAACCGAATCGAGGATGTCGCCGATGTCCTGCGCCCCCGGTTCCGTCGTGGCCTTCGAGCGACGTGCGATCTCGTGGACCAGATCGTGCCTCATTTTGAGAAGCATGTCCTTGATCGGTTTCATCGGTGTCCGCCCTTGAGAAAACTGAAAATTGCATTAGTATACCCGGGGCCGGTCGGCTGTCAATCGGATTCGACCGATTTTTAGGGGGATCCGATCAAAACGGCCCGCAGGTCGCACTCCGCCGCGCCGATGATCCGGACGCGGCGGACGGCGCCCGGCTTCCCCCGGAACCCGGACAGGCGGACGCACCCGTCCACCTCGGGGGCCTGCCCGCGGTGGCGGCCCGCGGCGATGCCCCGCGGGGAGACGCTCTCCACGAGGACCCGGACCGTTTCCCCCACGAGCGCGGCGTTGCGCGCCGCGAGGATGTCCGCCTGCGCGTCCCGCACCCGCTGCGCCCGCTCTTCCTTCACCCGCTCCGGCACCTGCGAAGGCATCGCGTGGGCGGGCGTCCCCTCCTCGCGGGAGTAGGGAAAGACGCCGAGGAAGTCCCACCGGGCCTCGTGGACGAACCGGAGGAGACTGTCGAAGGATCGCCGCGTCTCGCCGGGAAAGCCGGCGATCAGGGACGTCCGGAGGAAGATCCCGGGCACGCGCGCCCGCAGGCGGTCCAGCATGCGGTAGACGTCGGACGGACCGTACGTCCGTCCCATTTTCCGCAGGATCCCCTCGTCGATGTGCTGGACCGGGATGTCCAGGTACGGGCAGACCTTCTCTTCGGACCGAAGGAGCTCCACGATTTCGTCGCCGACACGGCTCGGGTAGAGGTACAGGAGGCGGATCCATCGGACGCCCGGCAGCGCGCAGAGGGCGCGCACCAGGGAAACCAACCCGTCCTTTTCCCCCCGGTCGCGCCCGTAGGCGGTGATGTCCTGGCCGATGAGGTTGATCTCCTTCGCGCCGCGCCGGACGAGCATCCGCGCCTCCGCGAGGAGCGATTCCCGGCCGCGGCTCCGCAACGGCCCCCGGATCGCCGGGATCGCGCAGTAGGAGCACCGGTTGTCGCACCCCTCCAGGATCTTGAGGAACGCGGAACCGCCGGGCGCGGAAGGGGACCGGTGGCGGTACGCCGCGTCGGGGAGGGCCCCGCCGCCCACGATCGATCGGGAGACGGAGCCCGCGGGCTCCCCTTTCGCCGCCAGCGTCTTCGCCAGGAAGTCCGGAAGACCGGGGATATCTCCGGGCCCCAGGAACAGGTCGACCTCGGGGAGCAGGGAGGGAAGCTCGTCGCGGTACCTCCTCGGCATGCAGCCGGCGACCACCAGGAGGCGGATGCGCCCGCGCCGTTTCTCCTCCGCCAGCGCGAGGATCCCTTCGACCGATTCCTCCTTCGCCGCCCGGACGAACCCGCACGTGTTGAGGACCGCGACGTCGGCCCGGCCGCCGGGAACGAGGGTGAATCCCCGATCCGACAGCAGACCCCCCATCACCTCGGCGTCCACGGCGTTCTTGCCGCAGCCGAGGGTGTGAATGCGGATCGTGCCCGTCTTCCCGGCCCCGGCGGTCACTCGTCCACCACCGATACCCCCGGCGGCTTCCGGAAGCGGAAGAGGTCGCCGGGGAGCGGCGGATCGAGCTCGGTATCGGTCAGGTACAGGTGGTTCTCCCCTCCAAGGCGGTCGAAGAGGTGGACTTCCCGGATCAGGTCGTCCCGCGTCCCCGCCACGAGGTCGACCCGCCGCACCTCCGGGGCGCCTTCGCCGCGCGGAAGGAGCCGCAGGACGACCTCCTCCCCCCCCTTTCGGCGGGAGGTTTCCTCCACCCGGAACATCCCGGTGATCTCCCCCCCTCCGAACAACAACAGGAGGGGGATCTTTCCGCCGAGGCTCTTCTCGTCCATTTTCCTGCGGATCACCTCCGGGGAGCCCGCGGGGCGGAAGTAGAAATGCACGCCGTCCGCGAGGAACAGTTGCGCTTCGGGAGCCCGGTAGTCCCACCGCATCTTCAAGGGGCGGCCGAAATACAGCATCCCCGACGCTTTCCGGACGATCCCCAGGTTCTGCAGGGGGATCTCCTGGCGGAACCGGGCGGAGAACGTCCGGGCGGCGGCGTACCGCTCGCCGATCTTCCGAAGGAGCGCGTCCCCGGTTTCCGGAGGCCCCGACGCCCGTCCCGGCGCCGTCAACGACAGGAGGAGGGCGAGGATGAGCGGGGCGACACGCATGGGCCTCACACCTCCTTCCGCGTCACGTACACCTCGCGCTGCTTGCCCCCCTCGGCGGGGCCGACGATCCCTTGCCGTTCCATCTCCTCGATGATCCGGGCCGCCCGGTTGAAGCCGATCTTCAGCCGCCGCTGCAGGAAGGAGACGGATGCGCGCCCCGCGCGGACGACCTCCTCCACCGCGGCGTCGAACATCTCGTCGCGGGAGGGGTCCGGTTCCTCCGCGGCGGGCGGCGCCGTGATCGCGGAGTCGTAGACCGGCGGCCCCTGGGCCTTCAGGTGGCCCACGACGCGCTGGATCTCTTCTTCGCTCACGTACGGCCCGTGCACCCGCAGGATCCCTCCCACCCCCGGCTGGAGGAACAGCATGTCGCCGAACCCGAGGAGCGTCTCCGCCCCCCCCTGGTCCAGGATGGTCCGGGAATCGACCTGGGAGGGCA
>JAJZRM010000239.1 GCA_021802685.1 Deltaproteobacteria bacterium
GACGCCGAGGAGGAGTTCCTCGGGGAAAAACGGGGAAACCCCGTGCGGTTCGCCCGCGCGGTCGTCGAAGCGGGAGCGGACCTCGTGCTGGGACACGGACCGCACGTCCCCAGGGCGATCGAGATCCACCGGGGGAAATTGATCGCCTACAGCCTGGGGAACTTCGCCGTCTACAGCATGTTCAACATCAAGGGTCCCGGCGGGTGGAGCTATGTGCTGCAGGTCGACCTTTCGGCGGAGACGGGGGAGGTCTTGTCCTTCCGGACCCCTTCCGTGGAGCTGCGGCACCCGGGCATCCCGCAGGCCGATCCGGACGGGAAGGCCGAGGCGCTCCTGAGGGTGCTATCGGAGGAGTTCATCGCGGAGGAACCCGACGCCGATGCGCGCCGGGAAGCGTTGTTCAACGCGTGGGCGGGGGGCTAGCCCCGGCGGGCAAGGCAAGTTCAGTTCCGGACGTCGTTCTCCCCGAAGAGAAGGCGTTTGGCGCCGATGTACCGTTTCTCGTAGTACGGAAGGTCCAGCGAGGAGATCTTCACCTCGCGGGACAGCGACGAGGCGTGGATGAACCGGTTGTCTCCCAGGTAGATCCCCACGTGGGAGGGATACTTCGCGTACGTCCGGAAGAAGACCAGGTCCCCGATGGAAAGGTCTCCCTTCTCGACCCGCTCTCCGACCAGGAACTGCTCCCTCGCCGAGCGGGGCAGTTCCATGTTCAGGAAGCCGTATACCTTGCGGACATACGCGGAGCAGTCGATCCCCCGCAAGGTCGCCCCTCCCCACAGGTACGGGATGGAGAGCATCTTCTTCGCCACCCGGATCATGCGGGCCTGCAGCGGCTCCACGGCGTTGTCCATCGCCGCCGGCGGCCGAGGCCGGGCGGCTTCCCGCAATTCCTCCTCGGTGGGGCCGGAGAGGGCGGGACGGGGCGCCGCCAGCAGGCACAATGCCGCGACCAGAAGGACGAATCGGCGGGCTGTCATATGAGGCAATCCTACCATGGGAACGCGCGGGATCCATCCATGGAATCCCCTGTTTCATGATAACGTTTCGGGCATGAAGCGCAGAGGAGCCATCGCCGTCCCCGTACTCCTTTCGCTCATCGTGTGCCTGCCCGCGCTCCTCGCCGCTTATCCTCCCGCCGCCCGCGCCGCGGATGTCCTCAAGATCGGCGTTCTCGCGCCCCTCTCGGGGCCGTTCGCCGCCGGGGGTTCGTCCTTCGTCCAGGCGGCCACCCTGGCCGTCGAGCAGGCCAACGCCGAAGGGGGAGCGTTGGGACGCAGGATCGAGATCGCGGTCTCGGACACCGAGGGACGGGTGGACGTCGCCCGGTCGGAAACGTTGCGGCTGATCTCCCGCGAGAAGGTGAACGCCCTGGTGGGCGCCTACCTCTCGGAGGAAACCATGGGGGTCATGGAAACGGCAAGCGCCCGGAAGACCGTGCTCCTGGTGCCCATCGCCGCGACGGCGGAGATCACCGACCGCATCCGCAAGGAGCGGGGGAGGTACCGGTACGTCTTCCGCGTCGGATACTCCATCCCGCAATGGGCGGAAACCCTGGCGGCCTTTCTCAAGGACCGGGAGGTCCGCCGGTTCGCCTTCGTCGGCACGGGGATCCGCTGGAACCGTGAGCTGGGGAACGTCCTGGAGAAGATCGCCGCCCGGGACGGGATCGCCGTTTCGTATGCGGGGTATTACAGCCCGGGCAACCCGGCGTTCGACCCGGTGGCCGTCGCCGCCGCCGCAAGCGCCCCCGACATCGTCGTTCTCGGAGACCCGGGGAAAAACTCCTTGTCCTTCCTGAAACGGTTCCGCGAGCTGTCGCCCGGCGTGCCGGTGCTGTCCGTCGGGGGAGCGTTGGGCGATGCCCGGCTGGCGCCGTCCCTCCCCCTTTCCGGCCCGCTCTTTGTCCAGGCGGCCGCATGGAAGGGGTCGTCCCCGCCGGCCACGGCCTACGTCGAACGGTTCGAGAAGCGGTTCGGATCCGCCCCCGTGGGGTACAGCGACACCCTCCCGTTCGACGCCGTGACCGTACTGGTCGCGGCCTGGCGCCAAGCGGGGAGCGCGGACGCCGACGGGGTCGTCGCCGCCCTGGAGAAGGGGGCGTTCCCGGGCGCGGCCGGCACCTACCGTTTCGACGACTCCCACCAGGCGATCTGGGGCGCCGGGACCGGGACGCTGCGCGGGACGGTGATCCGCTGGGAGCGGGACGGCGGCCGGATCGTCTTCCCGGCGAACGGAAGCCCCCCGTGACGGCCCTCCCCCAGCTGATCCTCGACGGGATCCTCACCGGGGCCACCTACGCCCTGATGGCCGCCGGACTGTCGCTGATCCTCGGGGTGGTCAAGGTCGTCAATCTCTCCCACGGGGCCTTCTTCACCCTGGGGGCGTATGTCGCGTTCGCCATTTCCTCCCAGGGGACGGAGTACCATCCCGTCGCGGCCGTCCTCCTCGCGGCGGGGATCGCCTTCGCCTTCGGCGTGTTCCTGGGGAAGAGCTTCATCAACCCGATCCACACCAACTATTTTTCCGTCACCGTCGGCACCCTTGCCTTTTCCCTCCTGTTCGAGCAGGGCGCCCAGTTCCTGTGGGGCCCCCACCCGCAGATCATCGCCGTCGGCAGGTCCTTCGAGGGCCCTTTCGGGACCACGGTGCGGTACTGGGGCGCCGCTTCCCTGTTCGCCTGCGCCGCCTTGTTCGCCGGGCTCCGGGTCCTGCTCTCCTCCCGGTGGGGGTTGCCGCTCCAACTGATTTCGGAGGACGAGGAGATCGCGGAATCGGTCGGGATCGACGTGGAAAAGGTCCGCTACCTGACGTTCGGCGCCGCGTCGGCGGTCGCCGCCGTCGCGGGAGCGCTCCTTGCGCCCTCCGCCGCGATCGTTCCCACCATGGGGCGGAGTCCGCTGGTCCTCTCCCTGATCGTCGTCATCGTCTCGGGGATGGAGCGCCTGTGGGCGGGATTCCTCCTCGCCGTGGGGCTCGGACTCCTGTCGAACCTGGGCGCGTTCTACCTCGCGCCCGAGTGGTCGTACATCCTGCTGCTGGCCACCGTCTGCGCGATCCTGGCGATGCGTCCCGCCGGGCTCGCGGGGGTCACGATCTCCCGCGACGCCTGAGGGATTCGGTTCATAATTACGGTGACGCACCGAGAGCGTCGATGCGCCGCGTCATTCGAGGAATTCGGCGACCCCGGGCACCAGGAAGCCCGCCGCCCGGAGACGGTCCTTGACGGCCGCAACATCGATCGTCGGGACCCGGACGAACGCGACGTAGTTCTCCCCGCGAGGGGAGAGAACGAGGCTGCGGATCGCCAGTTTCATTTCGCCGAGTTGACGGATCAGTCCAAGAACGGATGCCGTGTCCTGGGGAAGGACGACCTCGACGCGGACTCCGACCTCCCCGATGTTCAGCGTGGCGAGGAACGCGGCGATGACGTCCGCCTTCGCGATGATCCCCACGAGCTTCCGGTTCTCCACCACGGGAATCGCCTCGAACCGCTTCTGGTGCAGGATCAGCGCGGCATCCTCGATCGTGTCCACGGGGGAGAGAGTGACGACGTCCCGCGTCATTACCTCCCCCACCTTGCGGTGTTCCAACGCGGCCGATCCGGGCGCCGCCTGCGGCGTCTCCTCCAGGCGGGCGTTCCGGATATCGGTGTCCGTCACGATCCCGACGAGGTTTCCCCCGGCCAGCACCGGCAGGTGGTGGATCCTGTGCTCCTTCAAGAGGGCGCCGGCCCGATGGAGCGTGTCCTCCGGCGAAACCGTGACCACCTCGGACTTCATCCGTTTTCCGACGAACATTCCCTTTACCCCCTTCCCTGGAGAGTCCGGAGGTGCGCCACCACGGAGGAAGACAGGGAAGAGACGTCGTACCCCCCCTCCAGCACGGACACGATCCGGCCCTGGCAAAGTTTTTCCGCAAGGTCGCACACCTTGCGGGTCATGTGGATGTAGGAAGCCTCGGTCAGTTCGAGGCCGGCGATGCCATCCGCGCGGTGGGCGTCGAAACCCGCCGAGATCAGGATCAGGCCGGGGCGAAACCTCTCGAGGGCCGGGACGACCTCCCCGTCGAACGCCTCCACCAGCTCCCGGTCCCCCGCGCGGGGGGGAAGCGGAAGGTTCAGGGTGTACCCGGCCCCCCTCCCTTTCCCCGTTTCCATCTTACGCCCGGTGCCGGGAAAGCAGAAGGAAGGGTGTTCGTGGAGGCTGCAGTAGAACACCGACGGGTCGTCCTCGAAGATCTCCTGGGTGCCGTTGCCGTGATGCGCGTCCCAGTCCAGGATGAAAATCCGCTCCACCCCGTAGACCGACCTCGCGTAGGCGGCGCCCACGGCGACGTTGTTGATGAAGCAGAACCCCATGGCGGAGCTCTTCCCCGCGTGGTGCCCCGGCGGCCGGACGGCGCAGAAGGCGTTTTCGACCCGCCGGTTCATCACCGCGTCGATCCCCGCCATCGCCCCGCCCGCCGCCAGGAGCGCGGCGTGGAACGATCGGCCGGAGATGGAGCAGTCCCTGGTGGAAAAGGACCTGAAACCCTCCTCCACACGGGTCCGGAACGCATCGACGTACATGGGGGAATGGACCATGTGGATGTACGCCATCTCGGGGAGATACGGCTCGAGGAACACGAGGCTCTGGTGCAGGCCTTCCCGGTAGATCCCCTTCATCAGCGCGGTCAGGCGCCTGCCGTTTTCCTTGTGCCCGGGGCGCACCTCGTGGAGAAGGTACTCCTCGGAATGGACGAACCCCGTCCTTCGCGGAGTGTCCGTGGAAATGACCTTTTGCCCGTCCCACGGCGGCCCGCACAGGAGGAACGCCTTGCCGAGCGGGAGAAGGACCTCTTCCGCGTGATCCGCGTCCCTGGCCGGCGAGTAGTACCCGTCTTCGCTGCGGTAGGCGGGCACCTTCAGGTCCCGGCGGAACAGCGCGATGTCGTAGGCGTGGTTCAGCCGGTTGATCTCCGTCTCGGCGACGGGGAGCCGGCGCAACCGGACCAGCGCGCGAAGCCCCTCCTTCATCCACGCGATATCCGCCTTCGAGGAGCAGTCGAACCC
>JAJZRM010000240.1 GCA_021802685.1 Deltaproteobacteria bacterium
TCTCTGGATCTCCTACGACGAGGAGACGGCCAAGGCGCCGCCCGATCTTTCGATCGAACCGACCCGGTCCGCCGACCCCGCGCTGGTCTACTACACCTCCGGGACCACGGGGAACCCGAAGGCGGTGATGCACAGCCACTTCTACACCGGCGCCCACTGGGTCACGGGGAAGTACTGGATCGACCTCAAGCCCACCGACCTGCTGTGGTGCATCGCGGGGACCGGCTGGGCGAAGGCCGCGTGGAGCGTCCTGTTCGGGCCATGGAGCAACGGGGCCGCCACGCTGCTGTTGAACGCCCCCTTCGACGCCAAGCGGGCATTGTCGTTTCTCGCGGAGTACGAGGTCACGGTGCTGTGCGCGCCGCCGACCGCCTACCGCACCTTCGTGAAGGAGGACCTGGGGAAGCATCCGCTCCCCGCCCTGCGCCATTGCGTGGGAGCCGGCGAACCGCTGAATCCCGAGGTCATCAAGACGTGGAAAGAGACCTACGGACTCACCATCCACGACGGGTACGGACAGACCGAGACGATCAACCTGGTGGCGAACTACCCCGGGGTCCCCGTCAAGCCCGGGTCGATGGGGCTGCCCGTGCCGGGGCACGACGTCGCCGTCATCGACGAGTCCGGAAACGAGGAGGCGCCCGGCGAGGTCGGGGAGATCGCGGTCAAGGGGAGGCCGCCGGCCCTGTTCATGGGGTACTGGAAGGACGAGCGGTTGACGAGGGATTGCTTCCGGAGGGACTGGTACCTCACGGGAGACCGGGCGTACCGGGACGAGGACGGCTACTTCTTCTTCGTCGGCCGCGGGGACGACGTCATCATCTCCTCCGGGTACCGCATCGGGCCGTTCGAAGTGGAGAGCGCGCTCCTGGAGCACCCCGGCGTGGCGGAGTCCGCGGTGGTTTCCTCCCCCGACGCGCTGCGGGGGGAGATCGTCAAGGCGTACGTGGTGCTGCGCGACGGGTACGAACCGTCCGACGCCCTGAAGAAGGAGCTTCAAGGACACGTCAAGCGGGTGACCGCACCGTACAAGTACCCGCGGGACATCGCCTTCGTGAAGGACCTCCCCAAGACGTCCTCCGGGAAGATCCGGCGGGTCGAGCTGCGGTCGCGGGAGTGGCGCGAGGGGGCGGAGTGATCCGCGGCGTCATCTTCGACTTCGGAAACGTCGTCTGCTCCTTCGACGTGGGGGGGTTCCTCGGCAAGCTGCGGGAATGGTCGGGGCTCCCGGTGGATACGCTGCGGGACCGCGTGTATGGATCCGGGCTCCATTCCCGGTACGAGCGGGGGGAGATTTCCTCCGTGGAGTTCCACCGCGGCGTCGCTTCCCTCACCGGGGCCCGCGTTTCCGCCGAAACGTTCGCGGAAGCGTTCGCCGACATCTTCACCCCCATCGAGGAAACCCACGCGCTGATCCGGGACCTGCGGGGGAAGTACCGGCTCGGGCTGCTGTCGAACACCAACGAGTGGCATTACCGGCGGCATATCCGCAACGTCCCGGTGTTCCCCCTGTTCGACACCGTCACCCTGTCGTTCGAAGTCGGCGTCCTCAAGCCGGAACAGGGGATCTACCGGGACGCGCTGCGGAAGCTGTCCCTTCCGCCGCAGGAGTGCGTATTCATCGACGACATCGGGGAGTACGCGGATGGGGCCTCGGCGGTCGGCATCCGGGCGATCCGGTACGCCGGCCCGGCGCAGCTGCTGGAATCCCTCGCGGCGCTCGGTGTCGTGCCGGCATAGCGGTCAGGCGTCGCTCTTTTCAGGCTCCGGGTCCGGTTCCCGCTCCTGCTCGGCCTCCGGCGCGGGCCGCGTCGCCCGATCCACGATCCCCGGCGGCGCGAACCCGTCGCGGTCCGCGGTCCCCCGGAGCTCCCGCAACCGGCGCGCCCCGGGGAGGACGCGCGACTCGTAAGAACCCACCGCGTTGTTGTACGCGGAGACCGCCTTGTCCAGCCCCTCGCGGATGCGGGCGAAATGTTCCGTGAACTTCCCGATCCGGTCGTGCATCTCCTTTCCGAGCCGGCTGATCTCCTGCGCGTTTTCCGCGATCTGCTCCTGGCGCCACCCGTAGGCGACCGCCTTCAGCAGCGCGATGAGCGTGGTGGGCGTGGCGAGGATGACCCGCTCGCCGGCCCCGTATTCGATCAGTCCCGGGTCCTGTTCCAACGCCGCGCTGAAGAACGTCTCGCCGGGCAGGAACAGGACCGCGAACTCGGGGGCGGGAGCGAACTGTTCCCAATACCCCTTCGAGGCCAGCGCGGACAGGTGCGCCCGGATCTGCCGGGCGTGGTCCTTCAGCCGCGCCGACCGGGTCGCCTCGTCCGGCGCCTCGATCGCCTCGAGATACGCCGCCAGCGGGGCCTTCGCGTCCACCACGATGTTCTTGTGGTTCGGGAGGCGGACGATCATGTCGGGACGAAGGCGCCCGTCCTCCGTGGCAAGGCTCTCCTGCTCCACGAAGTCGCAATGGGCAAGCATTCCCGCGATTTCCACGACGCGCTTCAGCTGGATCTCCCCCCACCGGCCGCGGACCGCGGGCGCCCGCAGGGCCTTCACGAGGTTCGCCGTCTCCTCCCGGAGCCGCCCCTGCGTGTCGATCAGGGACCGGATCTGCTCCGAAAGGGTGGCGTCGGCGGCGAACCGGGCCTTCTCGAGTTCGACGATCTTCGTATCGACTTTCTGGAGGGAATCGCGCATCGGCAGGATCAGCGCGTCGATCGCCTGCCGCCGCATATCGAGGTCTCCCCTGGCGCCTTCCTGGAACTTCTCCAGCGTGGCCGAAGCAAGCGCGAGGAACGACTGGTTGTTGCTGCGAAGCGCCTCGGAGGAGAGGGCCTGGAACGACTCCTTGAACTTTTCCTTCCCTTCGTTCAGGACGGCGATCTTCTCCTCCATGAGCCGCTCCTGCCCCCGCAGCCGCTCCGCGAGGGTCGCGACCTGGCCCGCGCGGAGAAACCACCCGGCGGCGATCCCGGCCGCGAGGGCGGCGAGGGCGATGAGAAGGACGGCGGCCGTCGACATCATCCCTCGGGATGCCCCGACCCGCAGCACCCGCCCATCGCGCAACCCTCCTCTTCGGAAGGGACGGCGGAGAAATGCCCCGACACGATCCTGGGCGCGTCGCCGTCGGTCCGGACCCAGAGGGTGGCCCGGATGCGCGCCTCCCCGCCCCCTTCCTCCGCGTCCTCGAACCGGACCCTCTGGAGGGCGTGGAGCACGGCCGCCCCGCCGAAGTCGTCGCACCGCAGCAGCTCGAAGGTCATTTCGCCCGTCGCGTCGAACGCCGCCTCGAGCATCGCCGAGTACGCCTCGGCGTCGATCAGCTCCGCCGTGAAATCCTCGAAGACCGCGAACCGGGGATCGGAGAGGGCGAAAAGATCCCTCATGCCGTCCGGGTTCCGGTCGTTGTACGCCTTCGCGAACCGATCGATGAATCCCTGCGCGTCGAACGCCATGCCGCACCTCGCGAACCAGTCATCGTTCCATGATAACAGGGCGAGGCCGCAAAGGTTCCCGGCCGCCTCCCGTCAATCGTTGACCGTGACGATTTCGACTTCCATCCTGTCTCCGCTCGAGGGCGGATCGATGCGGGACGATACGGCGGTGAACACCCCGTTCCGCACCCGGACGACCGTGCCTCCGCCCAGGATCGCGAGCCGTTCGAAGAACGCGTCCCGGGACGCGAATTGGATTCCCCCCTTGTCGAAGTAGTCGGTGTGGAGGATGTCCGTGACCACATTCATCCCGATGATCGACAATGTCAGGGAACCGATGGGGGTGGAAACGGGCCCCTGGAGATTCACCCGGTCCGCGGGCGCACCTGCGACCCGATCGACCCTGGCGGCCTCGACCTTCCCCGGGACGACGGTATCGTCGATCCGGCCGACGACGCGCGCGATGTCCCCCGCGGCGAAGCTCGCCAGGCCGAAGCCCTCCCTCACCGCGCCGGTGGCGTCCAGGAAAATGGTGAATTCGCCGGTTTCCACCGTCCTGCCGAGCAGGGTCAGCGTGTTCCCGGCGGCGGGGAGCCCTTCCGGCGCCCCTTGCAGGAGGATGTCGTTCGGCGCAAGGACGTCCACGGAGGAGGCCTGCACGACCGTGCCCCCGGTACCGCTCACCGTCCCCTTCACCCGGACCTTCTTCAGAAGGCCGAACGCAGCGCCCGTAGGAGCCGCGCCGCTGTTGACCGCGACCGTCCCGGCGGGAACGGACAACCCGAAGGAGGACGATGCGCCGGAGAGCACGTATCCCTCCAGCGCGACCCGGTCCCCGGCGTCGCCGAGGGACGCGGTCAGCGCCTGGACGCGATCCCCGCTCCGGTCGGTCCGAACGGTCCCGGACCCTCCGACGGCGTCCAGGTACCCCCGGACATCGACGAACAGCCCGTTCGCCAACCCCGTCATGGGCCAATCCACCCGTCCGCCCGACGGCAGCCCCGTATAGTTGACCCGTTGCGACCCGATGCGGAAAGTCCCGGCCGAGCCGTCGAACTCCCGGATCTTCCCGCGGAGCTCCACGTCGTCGTCGGCGACGACGTTGTCCCGCCCCTTCCCGATGAAGGTGGCGTGGACGGTCCCGTTGTCCTCCACGGGCCCATGGATTTCCAGGCCGGGGAGGTTCCCGTCGTCGATCCGTTGTTTGAGGTCCTCCAGCCCGATCTCCCCGCCGCCGAACGCCATGATGACGGTCGTCGGCGTCACGAGGACCGTCCGCCCGAGAACGCGGATCGTATTGTTGTCGAGCGCCACGCCGTTGTCGTCGACCGGCCCGCGGAGCTCCCGTTCGACCGTCACGGTGGACGCCGTCCCGGACCGGAAACCGGAGGCGATCGTTCCCCGGACGCTGATCCGCATCCCCTCGACGAGGCCGCCGATCCCTCTCCCGAGGTCGTCCTCGACCGTGACGGCGGCGTTGTCGGCGAACTCCACGCCGGAGACCTGGACGCCGCCGAACCCCGCGACCGGCCCGACGGCCGTTCCCTCGGCATCGCCGGTTGCGCCCGTCCCGAACCCGGACAGGTCCACGTCCCAGCAGGAGGAAAC
>JAJZRM010000241.1 GCA_021802685.1 Deltaproteobacteria bacterium
CCCGCGTGGCCGCTTTCGGCATCTTCTGCGTCATGGCGGTGGCGGCGACGGCGGTCCACTACAAGGCCGGATTTTTCATGAACTGGGCCGGGAAAATGCCCGCGGGGAGCGAGGGGTTCGAATTCCACATCCTCGCGTTGGCGCTGGCGTTCGCCGTGATGGTGCGCGGCGCCGGTCCGTTGTCGATCGACCGGGCGCTGTCGGGCCGGTCCGGCCGGTGACCCGGACGCACACGCGGTTCCCTCCCTAGTGTAGTCCGTCAGAAATGATGGTGCGAATTACGGTCATGCGGAGGCTCCCTGGATTCGTTCCTGAAGCGCCTGCTGGGCACGGACGACCTTCGCGAGTATGTCCTGGGCTTTGGCCGTCCAGATGAACGGTTTGGGGTTGCGGTTGTGCGTCACGAGGTATTCATCGATGGCCGAGATAAGATCCTGGACACTGGTGAACGCCCTGCGGCGGATGGCGTTGACGGTTAAGTCCCTGAAGAAGCGCTCGACCATGTTGAGCCAGGAAGCGCTGGTCGGCGTGAAGTGCATGGTGATGCGAGGATGGCGGGCAAGCCAACGGGAGACGGCATCGTGCTTGTGCGTGGCGTAGTTGTCGCAGATCACGTGGATCGGCTTGTCTTTGGGCACGTCCCGGTTCAGTTTCTTGAGGAATTTGAGCCACTCTTCATGGGTGTGGGACGGCTGGCAGACTCCGGTCACCGTGCCGGTGAGCACGTTAAGGGCTGCGAACAAGGCCGTGGTGCCGTGGCGCTTGTAGTCGTGCGTCATCGTTCCGGCGCGCCCCTTTTTCATCGGCAGTCCCGGTTGCGTACGATCCAGGGCTTGGATCTGGCTCTTTTCGTCCACCGAGAAGACCACGGCGTTTTGCGGCGGATTCAGGTACAAGCCGACGACGTCCTCCAGCTTTGCGGAAAAATTCGGATCGCGGCTGATCTTGAACGTGTGCACCCGATGGGGCTTAAGACCGTGGGCCTTCCAGATCCGGCCGATGGTCGCCTCGGAAAGACCCGTCGCCACCGACATCGTGGAGCGGCTCCAATGCGTGCGCCCCTGCGGCTTCTCTTTGGTCGTCTTGTACACGACCAGTTCAATGATCTGTGCATCCACCTTGGGCCTGCGACCTCGCCCCGGACGATCGCGCAGAAGCCCCTGCAACCCGTTCGCCACGAACCGGGTGCGCCACTTCGCCGCCGCGTTGATCCCCATGGTCAGACGCTTTGCGATCTCCTTGTTCGTAAGCCCTTCGGCCGCCAAAAGGACCGCCCGCGAACGCCTCACCAGTCGTTGCGGACTCGTCCCGGCGCGGACGATCGCTTCCAGTTCGGTCCGCTCTTCCGTCGTCAACGCCACCTCGGCTGCTCTTCGCATGTCGCCCTCCTTGACCGCAAGGGCGATAGTAGCACAAACGCATTCATCATATCAACCATTATTTGTGACGGACTACACTGCGTCGTCCAGGAGCCGGTGACCGCCATCATCCTCATGGCGGGGATCTTCTACGGCTCGATGTACGGCGGCTCCACCACGTCGATCCTCCTGAACCTGCCGGGCGAGGCGGCGTCGGTGGTCACCTGCATCGACGGGTACAAGATGGCGAAGAAGGGGAGGGCCGGCGCGGCGCTCGGAATCGCCGCCATCGGCTCGTTCGTGGCCGGCACCATCGGCATCCTCGGCATGACGCTGTTCGCCCCCGCGATCGCCGGGTTCGCCTTGAGCTTCGGCCCCCCGGAGAAGTTCTCCCTGGCCGTCGTGGGGCTGCTGATGGCGGTGACCCTGTCGGGATCCTCCGTCACCAAGGGGCTCGTGATGATGGCGATGGGCCTCCTGCTGGCCTCGGTGGGGCTCGACCCCATCTCGGGCAAGACCCGGTTCTCCTTCGGCGTCATCGAGCTGCAGAGCGGGTTCGATTTCGTGACGCTCGCCATGGGGGTGTTCGGGCTGGGGGAGATCTTCGCCGGGCTCGGATCCTTCATCAAGGCCGAGGTCGCCACCACCAAGGTCGGAAGCGTCTGGCCCACCCTGAAGGACTGGGCGGAGTCCCGGATGGCGATCTTCCGCGGCACCCTGATCGGGTTCTTCGCGGGGGTGATCCCCGGCGGCGGCGCGGTCATCTCCTCGCTCGTCTCCTTCGCGGTGGAAAAGAAGGTCGCGAAGCATCCCGAGGAGTTCGGGCAGGGAGCGATCGAGGGGGTGGCGGGCCCCGAGTCGGCGAACAACGCGGCTTCGAGCTCGTCCTTCATCCCGCTCCTGACCCTCGGCATCCCGGGGAACGCCTCCATCGCGATGATCTTCGCCGCCCTGCTGATCAAGGGGATCACCCCGGGCCCGTTCCTCATCCAGGAGCACCCCGAGGTCTTCTGGGGGGTGATCGCCTCGATGTATATCGGGAACGTCATGCTCCTGGTGCTGAACCTGCCCCTGGTGGGGCTCTGGGCCCAGCTCACCCGGGTGCCGTTCGGCCTCATGGCTCCCGTCATCATCCTGTTCACCGTCATCGGCTCGTACAGCATCCAGGGCCAGGCGTTCGACATCTACACCCTGATCGGGTTCGGGCTGTTCGGGTACCTTCTTCGCAAGCTCAAGTTCGAGCCCGGCCCCCTGGTGCTCGCCTTCGTGCTGGGGCCCATGATCGAGGCCTCGATGCGGCAGTCCCTCCTGATGTCGGGGGGGAGCTTCCTGATCTTCGTGACGCGCCCCATCTCGCTGGCGCTGATCGGTCTTTTCGCGGTCCTCGCCGTCGGGCAGGCCGCGTTGATCGTCTACAAGAGGTTCTCGACCCCAACCTGAAAGGAGAGAAGAGATGAAAAGATTCACCGCCGTGCTTGCCGTAATGCTGCTCGCGTCTTTCCTGGTCCCTGCCGTGTCCATGGCCGCGGACGCCTATCCGTCGAAACCGGTCGCGGGGATGGTCCCCATGAAGCCGGGAGGGTCCACGGACCTCATGGCCCGAGCCATCGAGAAGTACTGGATCAAATACTCGTCGCAGCCGATGGTGATCGTCAACAAGCCCGGCGGCGGCGTGGTCGGCACGGAAGGCGTGGTCCGCTCCAAGCCGGACGGCTACACCCTGTACCTCGGATACGGCTCCGGGCACGACATCGTCATGCCGTCCCTCCAGAAGATGCCGTACGATCCGCAGAAGGACCTGATCCCCGTGGCAAGGGTTTCCATCCACTCCGTCGCCATCGTCACCGGCGCGAAATCCCAGTTCAACTCGATCAAGGACCTGGCCGCATGGTCCAAGAAGGAAGGCAAGCCCATCACCACGGCGGTTTCCGTGAAGGCCGGCGCGGTCGACCTCGCGCTCACCGCGTTCGGCAAGGCGGCGGGCGTCAACATCGTCACGGTTCCCTTCTCCGGCGGCGCCGAGGCCGCCACGGCCCTTGCGGGCGGGCACCTGATGATCGGCGGCGGACACCCTTCGGAAGTCATCCCCCATATCAAGGCGGGGCGGTTCAAGGCCTTGGCGGTGGTCCTTCCCCAGCGCGACCCGTCCCTACCCGACGTCCCGACGCTGAAGGAGCAGGGGATCGACGTGGCGACCTGGGGCTCGGTCAAGGGCGTGGCGGCGCCCGCAGGCACGCCGAAAGAAGTGATCCAATACCTCGAAGGCACGCTCAAGAAGGTGTGCGAGGATCCCGAGTTCCGGAAGACCATGGAGAACCTGTCCCAGCCGGTCATGTACCAGGGGAGCGAGGAATTCGGCAAGTTCCTCAAGCAGGCCACGGCGGATTACGCCGAGATCATCAAGCGGCTGAACATCACGATCAATTGATCCCCAGAGGGGGACATACTTCGCTTCAAGCGCGGGATAGAGGGGAAGTGTGTCCCCCGCCACCCGGAAGGAGACGACGGAGATGAAGACGGGTTTTATCGGCCTGGGAATCATGGGAAAGCCGATGGCGAAAAACCTGATGAAGGCGGGATACGGTCTGGTGGTCTTCGACATCAACCCCGACCCGATGCGGGAGCTTGCGGCCGCGGGCGCCGAAACGGCCTCGTCGCCGAAAGAGGTGGCGGAAGCGTGCGACGTCATCATCACCATGCTCCCGAACTCTCCCCATGTCAGGGCGGTCGTCCTGGGGCCGGACGGCGTCATCGAGGGAGCCGCTCCCGGCAAGACCGTCATCGACATGAGCTCGATCGCGCCCCTGGCCAGCCGGGAGATCGCTTCGCGGCTGGCCGAAAAAGGGGTGGAGATGCTCGACGCCCCGGTCAGCGGCGGCGAGCCCAAGGCCGTCGACGGGACGCTGTCGGTCATGGTCGGCGGCAAGAAGGAAGTGTTCGACATGTGCTATCCCGTCATGAAAGCCATGGCGGGCTCCGTGGTGCTCACGGGCGGCATCGGCGCGGGGAACATCACGAAACTGGCCAACCAGATCGTCGTGGCCATCAACATCGCGGCCATGTCCGAGGCGCTCGTCCTGGCGGCCAAGGCGGGCGTCCGGCCGGAGCTGGTCTACCAGGCCATCCGTGGCGGGCTGGCGGGAAGCACGGTGCTCGACGCCAAGGCGCCGCTGGTGATGGATCGCAAGTTCACCCCGGGTTTCCGCGTCAACCTGCATATCAAGGACCTGGGGAACGTGCTGGAAACCTCCCATGAGATCGGGGCGCCCCTCCCGCTGACCGCGGCCGTCATGGAGATGATGCAGGCGCTCAAGGGGGACGGCCTCGGAGAGGCGGATCACTGCAGCCTTGTGCGGTATTACGAGAAAATGTCCCATGTCGAAGTGAATCGGTAACTCCTCCTGCGCTTGGTGGGGGCGTCCCGGACGCCCCCACTTTCAGGTCCCTCCGAAGTCTTTGGGGTGGCCATTCGGCGTGAAATTTCATATAATCGGACATCGGTTCGCTTGGAATCCAAGTAGTTGTCGGGGTTCAGGAAGCGCTTGCGATAAAGTCTCTTCCAGAGCAGTCTTAGGAAGAATCCCCTTACATTGGTCTGACCATTCAAAGGTCTGACCATTTAAAATGGTGTTTCCATAAATATTCTTTTGTATTATTAATATTAT
>JAJZRM010000242.1 GCA_021802685.1 Deltaproteobacteria bacterium
CCGCGCGCCAGTAGGCGTTAATCGCGATAAGATGTTCGGGCCGGAGCGGGTTGTTCATGGGCGCCTCCCGTCAACGTAAAAGTATACGATAACGCGGCATGGCGGCATGGGGATTCGGCGGGCGCACAAAAATGGGCGGGGGTGCCGCGCACCCCCGCCCCGGTTCTAAGACATCGCCTGCGTCTTACTCGACCGGCGTGAAAGATCCCGACTTCGCCTTGAAGAGGGCCTTGAGGAATTCGCGGTTCAGGCGGGCGATGAACTTCACGTGGATCCCCTTCGGGCAGACCGCCTGGCATTCGTAATGGTTGGTGCAGTTTCCGAATCCGCAATCCTGCATGGCCTTGATCATCGCGGCGACCCGCTCCGGCGCCTCCACCTGCCCCTGGGGGAGGGCGGCGAACTGGGCCACCTTCGCCCCCGTGAAGAGCATGGCCGCGCCGTTGGGGCATCCCGCGACGCAGGCGCCGCACCCGATGCACTCGGCCGCGTCCATGGAGTAGTCGGCGTCCGCCTTGGGGATGGGAAGCGCGTTTCCGTCGGGCACCCCCCCCGTGTGGCAGGAGACGTATCCCCCCGCCTGGATGACCTTGTCCAGCGCCCCGCGGTCCACCACGAGGTCCCGGAGGATGGGGAAGGCGCGGGCACGCCACGGTTCGAGGTAGATCGTGTCCCCGTCCTTGAACTTCCGCATGTGGAGCTGGCAGACGGTGGTCCGCTCCTGCCCGCCGTGGGCGACGCCGTTGACGACCGTGGAGCACGTCCCGCAGATCCCTTCCCGGCAGTCGTGGTCGAAGGCGATGGGTTCCTTCCCTTCCTTGATCAGCTCCTCGTTCACCACGTCGAGCATCTCGAGGAAGGAGTGGTGCGGCGTGATGTTCTTCGCGGCGTACGTCTCGAACCGGCCGGGCTCGGCCGGCCCCTTCTGCCGCCAGACGATCAGCTTCAGGGTCATCGTCCCGTGTTCGGAAGCGTGCTCGCTCATTATTTATAGCTCCTTACCGAAAGGTGGACGTGCTCGAACCGGAGCGGCTCCTTGTGGAGCTCGGGCTCCCTGCCGACGCCCTTGAATTCCCACGCGGCGGAGTAGCAGAAGTTGGCGTCGTCGCGCCGGGCCTCTCCGTCCTCGTACTGGTGCTCCACACGGAAGTGGCCGCCGCACGACTCGTCCCGGTGCAGGGCGTCCCGGCAGAGCAGCTCCGCGAACTCGATGAAGTCCGCGGTCCGTCCGGCGTTCTCCAACTGCTGGTTGAACTCCGATCCCGTTCCCGGCACCTTCACGTTCCGCCAGAACTCCTCCCGGACGGCGGGGATCTTCGCGATCGCCTCGGTCAGGCTCTCCTTGCTGCGGGCCATGCCGCAGTTGTTCCAGATGAGGGTGCCCAGCTCCCGCATGAACTCGGTCACCGTGCGGTTGCCGTTGATGGAGAGGAGGCGTTTCTCCGCGGCCCGGACGTCCTCGACGGATTTCCTGCACTCGGCGTGGTCGGGCGCGACCTTCCAGGGCTTGGCGCGCGCCAGGTAGTCGGCGATCGTGTAGGGGATGATGAAGTAGCCGTCCGCCAGCCCCTGCATCAGGGCGCTGGCGCCCAGCCGGTTCGCCCCGTGGACGGAGAAGTTCGCCTCGCCCAGGACGAACAGCCCGGGGAGGTTGCTCATCAGGTTGTAGTCCACCCACAGGCCGCCCATGGCGTAGTGGGGGGCCGGGTAGATCCGCATGGGGACCTTGTAGCCGTTCTCGTCGGTGATCCGTTCGTACATCTCGAAGAGGTTCCCGTACCGTTCCCGGATCACGTGCTCGCCCAGCCGCGCGATGGAATCCTTGAAGTCGAGGTACACGCCGCGGGCGCCGGGCCCCACGCCCCTGCCGTCGTCGCACTGCTCCTTCGCCGCCCGGGAGGCGATGTCCCGCGGGGCGAGGTTCCCGAAGCTCGGGTACTTCCGCTCCAGGTAGTAATCGCGGTCCTGCTCGGGGATGGCATTGGGCGGTTTTCCGACGTCTTCCCGCCGCTTGGGGACCCAGCAGCGGCCGTCGTTCCGCAGCGACTCGGACATGAGGGTCAACTTCGACTGGTAGTCGCCCGCCTGCGGGATGCAGGTGGGGTGGATCTGCGTGTAGCACGGGTTGGCGAAGAAGGCGCCTTTCTTGTACGCCTTCCAGATCGCCGTCACGCTGCATCCCATGGCGTTCGTGGAGAGGTAGAAGACGTTGGCGTAGCCGCCCGTGCACAGGACGACGGCGTCGCCCGCGTGGACGCGGACCTCTCCGGTGACCAGGTCGCGGATCGTGATCGCCTTGGCTTCCCCGTCCGCCACCACGAGGTCGAGCATCTCGGTCCGGGGAAACAGCTTCACCGTCCCCAGCTTGATCTGCCGCGAGAGGGCGGAATAGGCGCCCAGCAGCAGCTGCTGGCCGGTCTGGCCCCGCGCATAGAAGGTCCGGGAGACCTGCGCGCCGCCGAAGGAACGGTTGTCGAGGTACCCCGAGTAGTCGCGGGCGAACGGGACGCCCTGGGCGACGCACTGGTCGATGATCTCGTTGCTCACCTGGGCCAGGCGCCATACGTCGGCCTCGCGCGAGCGGAAGTCGCCGCCCTTGATGGTGTCGTAGAAGAGGCGGAAGATGCTGTCGCCGTCGTTCGGGTAGTTCTTCGCGGCGTTGATCCCGCCTTGCGCCGCGATGCTGTGGGCGCGGCGGGGGCTGTCCTGGTAGCAGAACGCCTCCACGTTGTACCCCAGCTCTCCGAGGGACGCGGCGGCGGAGGCGCCGGCCAGGCCGGTGCCCACCACGATCACCTTGTATTTCCGCTTGTTCGACGGGTTCACCAGCTTCATGTTGAAGCGGTGCTTGTCCCAGGTCGTTTCGATCGGCCCGGTAGGCGCTTTTCCATCGAGGATCACTTTGGTTTCCCCCCTATCTGGCGAAAATGCCGACGCCGGCGAGGATGAGCACCGGAATGGCGCTGTATCCGAGCAGGAAGAACACGGAAAGGGCTTTTCCGATCGCGTTGTACTGCGGCAGGGTCTTGTCGTTGGAAAGCCCGACCGTCTGGGCGATGCTCTGGATCCCGTGGGAAAGGTGGAGGAACAGGGTCACCATGGCGGCCAGGTAGATCATGGAGACCGGCGCGATCCGGAACGATTCCCGCACCATGGTGAAGACGTCGAAGCGTCCCTTCGGGTCGGAGCCGAGGACGACGTCGGGAGTGACGCGGACTGTGAACTGCAGCAGGTGGTATGCGATGAAGGACAGGAGCAGGAGCCCCGTCCAGATCATCGTCTCGCCGGCGAAGGTGGATTTCAGCATCTTCTTCACCGCGTACTTCTGCGGGTTCGCGCTCCAGTTCTCCAGCGTCAGCAGGACTCCGAAGATCAGGTGGATGGCGAGCATGGCGGCCATGAAGATCCGGGAGGCCCACACGAAAGGCCCAAGGCCCTGCAGCTTTTCCGCGTATGCGTTGATGCCGTCGGGTCCGGCGAAGATGGAGAAGTTCCCGAGCAGGTGCACGATGACGAACAGGAGCATGAAGAACCCGGTGACGCCCATCAACACCTTTCTTCCGACCGTGTTGGAGAGCATCTGCATAAGCCCTCACCTCTTTCTTCTGGATTGTTTGCGCCCTTGATAGGCGCGATGCGATACGGGGATGGGAATGCAATAAAGGATAGGACCAATGAAACGCGGATGTCAATTACATGTATTGCCCTTCATCCGAACACCTGGGAGACGTACCGGCGCAGGTCCCCCTCGAAATCGTGCCCGAATCCCCCCCGGTACACCACCGTCGTGGCGATCTCGACGGCCAGGATCGCGGAGCGGTACTTGACGGGAAGGCGGGAAACCCTCCGCCGGTACCGGGCCCGCCCGCGGAGGAACGCGGGGAGATGCGCCAGCAGCGCCCGGCGGTAGGGGAGGGAGAGCGACATCCCCGGCCGGGCCTGGAAGAACTCGAACAGCCGCGCGTACTGCTCGTTGATCTCCAGGCTGAGCGCGTCGGAGATCTCCGTGTACGTCCGCGAGGGGTTTTCCCGCTTCCTGCGGAAGATGAGATCCGCCTCCTCCTCCGCGCGCCTCGCGAGGATCGACAGCACGTCGCGGACGTACTCCTCCTTGTGGGCCAGGAACTCCTTTTCCGTCATCAGCAGGTTCCCGATGATCTCGTACGACGATGAGATGACGCCGCACTTGTTCGCCGAGGCGTCCCGCAGGATCACCACCCCCCGCTCCTGCAGGCGCGCCCGCGCCTCCGGGGAGAAGAACGAATTCGCCCCCTCGACGATCACCCTCGCCGACGGGGCGCCGTCCCCGCCGAAGAACCTCTGCCAGTTCGTCCCGTCCACCGTCTCGGGGCGTCCCCCCGCCGGAAGGAACAGGTCGGCGGGCACGGTGAAGACGAGGCCGTCGAACTCCTTGTTGAACTCGTCCGCCGTGATCCATGACGGCGACACGCCGCCCTCGGTGCGGTCCGCCCGCTTGAACAGCTCGCGCATCCCTTCCGTGCGCCGCTCGTTCCGGTAGAGGAGGAACCCGCCCGGGTGGAGCTTCTCCGGCCGGAACGCCTCGACGTCGCCGGAGAGGACGATCCGGGACAGCTCGGCCCGGTCGAGCCCCTTCGGATCGCACAGCGCCCCCGTGCCGTCGAGGATCAGCCGGATCTCGGCCTTCGGGCATTCCCGGAGCAGGATCCGCATGGAGTTCCCGGCGACGTCCCCGTTGGGCCCGCCGGTGAACTTCACGGAGAAGGCGTCCGACCGGATGTCCGTCCCGGCCTGCCGCATGGCGATCTCGGCGAACTTGACCACCCCGGTGGAGGTTACGCCGTACTCCTTGTGGTTGATCCCCGCCCGCTTGCTCGACATGATGCCGATGCCGAGCATGTACCCGCGGCGGGCCGAGAGCGCGGCGATCGTCTCGATCATCGAATCGTGCATGTTCTCGTCGGGACCCAGCTCGATCGCCTCGTCCTCCCCGTAATAGTCCACCACCCGGGGGTCCTTCGCCCGGCCGCCCT
>JAJZRM010000243.1 GCA_021802685.1 Deltaproteobacteria bacterium
CCCGGACCTCCCGAAGGCGTACCAGATCTCGCAGTACGAGCTGCCGATCGCCCTCGGCGGTCACATCGACATCGAGGTCGACGGTGGGACGAGGCGGATCGGGATCACGCGGATCCACATGGAGGAAGATGCCGGGAAGCTCGTCCACGAAGGGGAGTTCGCCGGCGCGCAGGCGTCGCTTGCGGATCTCAACCGGTGCTCCGTCCCCCTGATGGAGATCGTCTCCGAGCCCGACATGCGCACGCCGGAGGAGGGGGGAGCGTACCTGCGGCGCCTGCACGACATCCTCGTCTACCTGGGCGTGTGCGACGGGAACATGGAGGAGGGGTCGTTCCGGTGCGACGCGAACGTCTCGGTCCGTCCGGTCGGACAGACGGCGTTCGGCACGAAGGCCGAACTGAAAAACATGAACTCCTTCCGCAACGTCGAGAAGGCGCTCGACCATGAAATCCGGCGGCAGGTCGAGCTGATCGAGGACGGAGAAAATGTGGTGCAGGAGACGCGGCTTTGGGACGCGAACGCGGGCGTCACCGTGTCGATGCGCAGGAAGGAGGAGGCGCACGACTACCGGTACTTCCCCGACCCGGACCTGCTCCCGCTGATCGTGGACGACGCCTGGGTCGAGGAGCTGCGCGGGACGATCCCGGAGATGCCGGCGGAGAAGATCGCGCGGCTGGGGGCGCAGTACGGGATCCCGCGCTACGACGCGGGGATCCTCGCGTCGACCCGCGCGCTGGCGGATTTCTTCGAGGCGTCCGCGGCCATCTACGGAGGGAACCCGAAGACGACGGCGAACGAATGCGTCCATTGGAAGGACGCCGTTCTCGCGGGGACCCTCTCCCCGGAAACGATCGCCCACGCGGTCGAGGACCGGGAGCGGGGGACGATCTCCGCCACCGCCTCCAAGAAGCTCGTGGAGCTAGCCCTCTCGACCGGGAAGCCGTTCCGGACCCTTCGGGACGAGCAGGGGCTGACCCAGCTCTCAGACGCCTCCGCGCTGGATATTCTCGTGGACAAAGTCCTCGCGGCGAGCCCGAAAGAGGTCGAGGGGTACCGGGCCGGGAAAGCGGGGCTCCTCTCCTTCTTCGTCGGGCAGGTGATGAAGGAGAGCCGGGGAAAGGCCAATCCCAAGGTGGTCCAGGAGGTGTTGAGGAAGAAGCTCGGGTGAGGCGCGCCGACGCTCCGGACGCCTTGCGGGGCGGGAGGCTTTAGGCCGGCGAATGGTATGATTGGAAAAAGGGACCGCGTTCGCCTTCGGCGGCGAGCGCGGGGGGGAGGGGGAGGAAGCGGTGAAGACCGGGGCGTCGGAGAAGAAGGCGCTGGTCGTCGTCGACATGCTGAACGACTTTGTCCGTCCCGGCGCCCCCCTGGAAGTGCCGGAGACGCGCGCGATTCTCCCGGCGCTGCGCCGCCGGATCGCGAAGGCGCGTCGGGAAGGGGAGCTCGTCGTGTACGTCTGCGACTCCCACCGGGAAAACGATCCCGAGTTCGCGCGGATGGGGTGGCCCCCCCATGCCGTGGAGGGGACTCCCGGCGCGGGGGTCGTCGCCCCCCTCGCCCCGGAGCCGGGGGACGTGGTGGTGGAGAAGCGCACCTACTCCGGATTCCACGGCACGCCGCTCCACTTCATTCTCCGGCGAAACGGTATCAGACGCCTGACGCTCGCCGGTTGCGTCACCAATATCTGCATCCTCTACACCGCGGCCGACGCCGCCATGCGCGGCTACGACGCCACGGTGGATGAACGGTTCGTTGCGGGGATCGCACCCGATACGCATGCGTTCGCCCTCGACCAGATGGAGCGCGTGCTGGGCGTCCGGGTGGTCCGTCGCCCGGGGAGGAAGGCGCTCCGCCGTTGACCCCCCCCAGCAAGGAGACGCCGATGGATCTCATCCCGACCCGCGACGAGATCCTCCGCGGGGAAACGACCGACATCTACTTCCGCCGGACGATGGAGGTGCTGCGCGCGGCCGGGAAGGATCGCGTGCGCGTGACCGCCGAGGCGATCGCCAAGAGGTTCCCGGCCGGCTATGGGTACGCCGTCCTCTCGGGGATCGACGAGATGCTGTCGCTGTTCGCCGGGCTCGAAGTCGACGTGGAGGCGATGGAGGAAGGGAGCCTCTTCTTCCCTTTCGAGACCGTCTTCTCCATCGAGGGGCCGTACGGCGCCTTCTGCGAGCTGGAGACGGCGATGCTGGGGATGATCTGCCAGGCGTCCGGAATCGCCACGGCGGCGTCGCGGGTCAAGCGCGCGGCCGGGGAGAAGCCGGTCCTGAGCTTCGGAGCCCGCAGGATGCACCCCGCCCTCTCGACGCTGATCGACCGGAACGCCTTCATCGGCGGCGCGGACGGCGTCTCCGTGATCCGCAGCGCCGCGTTCCTCGGAGAGGCGCCGCAGGGGACGATGCCGCACGCCCTCGTCCTGGTCTTCGGAGACACGGTGACGGCGATGCGCGCCTTCGACGCGGCCGTCGATCCGTCGGTTCCGCGGGTCTGTCTCGTCGACACGCTCCAGGACGAGAAGTTCGAGGCGGTCCGGGTGGCCGAGGCGTTGCGGGAACGGTTGTCCGCCGTCCGGCTTGACACGCCGGGGTCGCGCCGGGGAGATTTCCGGCGGATCCTCCAGGAGGTGCGGTGGGAGCTGGATCTGCGCGGCTTCCGGCACGTGCGCCTGATCGCCTCCGGCGGGCTGGGCGAGGAAGAGGTGCGGACGCTTTGCGACGTGGCGGACGGCTTCGGTGTCGGGACCTCCCTGAGCAACGCCCCCACGATCGACTACGCGCTCGACATCGTGGAAGTGGAGGGCGTGCCGTTCGCGAAGCGGGGGAAACGGTCCGGCCGCAAGCAGGTGGACGCGTGCGAGGCGTGCGGCGAACGGACGGTGCGTCCCGCCGCGGACCCGCCGGGGCGTTGCCCCTGCGGCGGCGCGTGGAAAGCTCTCCTGCGGCCGGCGCTGCGCGCGGGACGCCCGGTGGAGACGCCATCGCCTCCGCGGACGATCCGGGACCGTGTGCTCCGGCAGGTGGAGCGGTTCCACGCTCGGGAGGCGCACCGTTGAGCGGGACGTTCCGGACCATGGCGTGGGAGGGGGATGCCCTGCTGCTGCTGGACCAGCGCGTGCTCCCCATGGTCGAGTCGATGCGGCGCTGCCCCGACCCCTCCTCCGTGGCGGACGCGATCCGGACGATGGTGGTGCGCGGCGCCCCCGCGATCGGCGTGTCCGCGGCGTTCGGCCTGGTCCTCGCCGTCCGGTGCGCGTGGAAGAAGGGGAGGCCCTGGCGGCGGGCGTTCGAGGAGGCGGCGACCGAGCTCGCGGGGACCCGTCCGACGGCGGTGAACCTCTTCTGGGCGATCGACCGGATGCGCGGGGAGGCCGCGACGCTGCCGGACGATCCCGCCGCCGCGTTTTCCCGGCTCGAGAAACGGGCGGTCGCCCTGTTCGAGGAGGACGTGGCGGCGAACCGGGCGATGGGGGCGCACGGGGCGAAGCTCCTCCCCGCGCGCGGGAGCGTCCTCACGCACTGCAACGCGGGCGCCCTCGCGACCGCGGGATACGGGACGGCGCTGGGGGTGATCCGTTCCGCCGTCGCGGCGGGGAAGCGGATCCACGTGTACGTGGACGAGACCCGGCCGTTCCTGCAGGGGGCCCGCCTGACCGCGTGGGAGCTGACGAAGGACGGCATCCCGTGCACCCTGATCACGGACAACATGGCCGCGTCCCTGTTCGCCGCCGGAAAGATCGCCGCCGCCGTGGTCGGTGCGGACCGCATCGCCGCCAACGGGGATGTGGCGAACAAGATCGGGACGTACGGCGTCGCCGTCCTGTGCAGGGCGCACAAGGTCCCGTTCTACGTGGCCGCCCCGGCGTCGACGATCGACCTGAAGCTTCCGACCGGGAAGCGGATCCCGATCGAGGAGCGCGATCCCTCCGAGGTGACGCACCTGATGGGGAAACGGATCGCGCCCCACGGCGTCCACGTGTACAACCCCGCCTTCGACGTGACGCCGGCCCGCCTCGTTACCGCCATCATGACCGAGAAAGGGGTCCTTGTCCCGCCGTTCGCCGGCGCCCTCCGGAAACTCTTCCGTTGAACCCGGGTCCCCGCGCCGGGAAAATCGGTCCCACCGCCGATCGTCTCCGGGAGATCGGCGTCCGGGAGACGGCCCGCGTGCAGTCGCTCCTCTCCGATCTCCTGCGCCGCCTTCCGCGGGAGCATGCCGGATGGAATCGCATATGCCGCGCCGCCTCCTCCGCGCCGGACCCGGACCTTTTCTTTCTCAACCTGTCGCGGTGGTTCGACTCCCTTCCCGGCGCCTTCCTGAAGCGGGTGTTCGCCCGCGAGGACCTTCTCCCGATGATCGGAGCGTTGCTGGGGGGCTCCGAGTTCATCCCGGAGCAGATCGCCAGGCGCCCGGAGATCTTCGAGTTCCTCTTCCTCGAGGACGGGGTGCTTCGGCGCCCCGGGCCGGGTGCATTGGAGAGGGAGGCCCTTGCGGCCGCGGACCGGTGCGCGACGGAGGAGGAGCTCAAACGCGACCTGCGCCGGATGAAGCACCGGGAGGTCGCCCGGATCGCGGCGCGGGACCTCTCCGGCGTCGCTCCTCTTTCCGAGGTCACGGAGGATCTATCCAGGCTGGCGTCGGCGGCCCTCGAAGGGGCGATCCGCTTCTCCCGCCGGGTCCTCGACGCGCGCCTCGGCGCGCCGATCGCGCTCCATCCCGACGGAACGCGGCGCCCCGCGCGGTTCGTCGTGATGGGGATGGGGAAATTGGGAGCTCTCGAGCTGAACTTCAGCTCCGACATCGACATCGTCTATCTGTACGAAACGGACCAGGGGGGGGCGGAAGGGGCCGCGCGCGCCGTTTCGCTGCACGAGTATTTCGTCCGTCTGGGCGAGGCGATCACCCGGATCGTTTCGGAAGCGACGGAGGACGGGTTCGTCTTCCGGGTGGACCTGCGGCTGCGCCCCGAGGGGACCCGAGGGGAGCTCGCGAACTCGCTGCGCTCCGC
>JAJZRM010000244.1 GCA_021802685.1 Deltaproteobacteria bacterium
ATGGGCTTTTCCTTGGCATATCCACCCCCCTCATCGTTTAAGAGGATGGTAACATGCCGCCTATAATACGTCATCGTATTTATGTACAGCGGTACTAAGGAGAAACGCTTGTCTGCGACCGTGCTCCGTCATCCCGAAAACCGCATCGAGGGTCCTCGCCCCCGCCGGACACCCCGCGTCAAGGCCACCCGAAAGATAAGCTGCCGACTGCGCTGGGGAAACCGCTTCGTTTACGACGGGGCCGCGTCGGACCAACGATATCCGGGGCAATACTTCGACGCCGAGACCGGCCTCCACCAGAACTACTTCCGGGACTACGACCCCAGAACGGGGAGGTACATCGAAGCGGATCCGATTGGATTGGTGGGGGGGGGATGAATCCGTACGGATACGTTTCGTCGAATCCTGTGGGTATGTTCCTGGGCAGGGCAGTTTCGATCGGGGGATGACGGATCTCGAGAACGGCCAATATGTATGGGCGGCGGCTAATTTCGGATTGATGGTTGGGGAGCAGGTGCTGTATGTTTTGACGCTCGGTGAAAGCGGATTGGGGAAGCAAGCGGGACAATGCGCGCTTTCCACTGGAAAGACTGTGTGGAAGGTCGGCGGTCACAAGTCTGCCACAAAGTGGGCCAACCAGATGGCAAGGCGCGGCTGGACTGAAAAGCAAATCACTGAGGCAATCCAAGCTGGGCAAAGGTTTCCTGCACAGAACATGGTTAATCCGGCGAATTCTGCCTCTCGGTATGTTCACCCCCAGACAGGTCAGTCGGTGGTTATAGACGACGTTACGAAGGAGCTTCTACGTGTCGGCGGAAAAGGGTTTAAATATTGAACCAATAGTGATCTATGTGCGACTAATTGGAGAGGGCACGACGGTCTTTCGTCCGACGCAGGGCGTTCCTCTTGGAGAAGGCCATTACAAACTTCTTCCTGCCAACGACTACGACCCGGATGACGAAACTTGGGAATTCTTGCCTGGAAGCGTTGTGTGCGGCGAGATGCGGCAGTTGGATGGGGATGTGGTTATGGTAGCCGTGGGGGCGGGGTAAGAACCACAAACGGGCAATCGTGCTCGAAGGGACGCGGGACGAGTTTGCTCAGTAACTCGTCCCCGTTTTTCTTCTTAGCCGCTCCCGCTCGATGAAGGTATCGAGGAATTGCAGGATCTGGCGCTTCTCCTTGGCATCGAGCTTCTCGATCTGAGCGATCCGCCGCTGCAGCCGGCTGCTTCCGGTCTTGGCCGCCCTCCGGATGGGGGTCGCCCCCATCAGTTCGTCGATCGTCACATTAAGTGCCTTGGCGAGTTCGGGCAGGATCGACGAGGGGGGATGCTGGGTCTGGGTCTCGTAGTAGGCGAGGTTGCGCCTGGAGATGCCGACCTCGGCGGCGAGTTCGGCTTGGGTGTATCCGGCGGCCTTGCGCATCCCTGTGGAAAAGAGGGAGTTTTTCATCACCTTGCTACAGGTACCGGGCGATGTCTTCCGGAAGGGCGTACTCCCGGTAGACGATCGTTCCCGTCCTGCCGATGAGAACGTAGGTGGGTATCCCGACGACGCCGTAGGCGCGGGCCACCTTGCCGTTCTCGTCGAGGAGCACGGGGTAGAGGATGCGGTTCGCCTTCGCGGCCGCGGCGACTTTTTTGCGGGTTTCGAGGTAATTCACTCCCAGGATCTGCACTTTTCCCGCGAGCGGCCCGGCGTGCAGGGCGTTGAGGGACGGGATCGCCTCGATGCAGTTCGGGCACCACGTCGTCCAGAAGACCAGGAGCACCGGTTTCTTCCCCAGGAACTGCTTCAGCTCCACCGGCCTCCCGTCCGGCGCGGGGAGGGTGAAGTCCGCGGGGCGGCCCTCTTGAAACGCCGTGAAAGCGCCATCGCCCGGAACCGCGCCCCGAGGTTCTCCGTCGGGCCCCGCCAGGGCGATGCCGCAAAACAGGAACAACAGCGCGGTGAGGGCATGTCGTGGACGCATCCTATCCTCCGTGATCACCCGATATGAATGGGATGCCCGCTCCGCGGGCGCGTTTCCCGTCAGACAAGGCGCTTTCCCGCCTCCACGAGCAGGTATTCCCCCGCCAGCAGCAGCAGCGCCCCGAACCCGGATTTCACCCTCGAGAGCCACGCCCCGGAACGGGGCAGCCTCGCGAGGAGCCCCGTGAAGGTTCCCAGCGCCACCACGGGAAGCGCCATCCCCAGGGCGAATGTGAACAGCAGGGTGGCGCCGAAAACCGGGTGTCCGCTCGAACCGACATAGAGCAGCAATCCTCCGAGCACCGGCACGGTGCACGGACCCACGACGATTCCCGCGCAGGCTCCCACCAGGAAACTTCCCCACAACCCTTCTCCGGCGGTTCCCGCTCCGCCCAAGCGGGAAAGGAACCCCGGGATGGGCAGGCGGAAGACGTCGAACAGGGACAGGGACAGGAGGATGCACACGTTCCCGATCGTGAAGTAGTAGAGGGGATGGGCCGTCGCCTCCCCGAACACCCGTCCGGTGAGACCCGCCGCCATTCCGAGCGCGGCATACGTGAACGCCATCCCGATCGCGTACGACGCGGACAGCAGGATCGCCCGCCGCCGTGAACCGCCGCTTCGGCTTCCGAGATATCCCACCGTGACCGGCAGAACGGGATACGTGCACGGGGTGAAGGCGGCGAGCAGGCCCCCGAGGAAAGCGATCGCGTACGCGACGGGGGAACCCGCCTGGAGGATTTCCCGGATGCCGGATATATGCTGAGGGATGAAGTCCACGTTCATCGGATGAGCGACAGGAGCTCGTCGGCGTCCATGTATCCGCCGGCGATTCTGCCGTCGGGGAGGATCATGCTCGGCGTGCCCTGGATCCGGAGCCTTTCCGCGAGAGCGATCGTCTCGTTCACCGCCTCGCTCCGGCACGCCGGGGCCGGCAGCTCCTTTCCTTCGTACGCGTCGTCGAGGAGCTTCTCCGACTTTCCGCAAACCACCGCCAGGCACTTCCTGTAGGTGGCCTTGTCGTTCCGGTTGCGGGGGTACGGCATGACGTAGAACGCCGCGTCCGGATCTTTCGCCACCGCCTTCTTGATCTCCCGGTGCAGCTTCACGCAGTACGGGCAGGTGGGATCGGAGAGGACGATGATCCGCTTCTTCGCCGCCCTGTTCCCCATGACGATTGCGTCCTTCAATGATATGGAGGAGACGTCGACCCGGTTCAAGTCCGAGTAGCGAAGCGCGGTGAGGTTCCGCTTGTCCGAGAGGCGGATGAACTGTCCCATGAAGAAATATTTCAAGGAGTAGTCGAGGTAGACGGGATGAATCTTTCCTCCCTTCTCCGCATCTATCTCCCAGACTCCCGGGAACGGCCCCGGTGCGACGCCGACCACGTTGTCCGCCACGCCGCGAAGGGCCGCCGCCGCATCCTCCCGCGTGAGGGTGTGGCATTCGACGCAGGCCCTGCTTGCGGAGGCGTGGTCCTTGAAGGCGGCCGCGGTGCCGGGCGTTGCCATGTGCATGGCGATCGCCGCAAGAAAGTATGTGCCATACCGTTTCATCGTTCCTCCTTTGATTCTACCGGTCGTATACCGGATTTTATATTTATCGGTAAACGCACCCGGAAATATTTTCGGCGCAATCCCATTTTTAGTTGAAATTGCCGATTCGCGGCCCCCGGTGGGTCGTCATGCCGACAACTCGTTCTGATGGATCGTGAGGTTCAAGTCCGCTTGAATCGCCACTCGCAGGGCCGGAAGGAACGCGCACCCCTTGATCCGACGCATGGTCGGCTCGATGTCGAGCAGGGCGGCGGCCACCCACCTCTGCCGCTGGTTCGAGTTCTTCCAGAAGTCCACCTTGTCGGTACGCTACCCGATGTGCGAGTGGATCGTCTCGATGATGTTCGTCGTCTTCAGGCTACGTCCCAGTTCCTTGAACAGCCCCAGCCGGTGAAGGGTCAGCGTCTCCTCGAATCCCTCGTCGAGACTGCGGACGGCCGACTCGTTCAGCAGAACGAGTTCCTTCCTCACCCGGAGCAGGGCCGCCTTTGCATCGGCCAGCGTCGGGCGCTCGTAGGCCCTCTGCAAGCTCTGGCGAACCGTCTTGCGCCGCGACTCCGGGAAGTAGCTCACCACGTTCTCCCGCTTGTGCCACTGACACCTCTGCACGACGACCCGTCCGGCGAACACCCGGTCCACGGCCTTGCGCAGGCCCTTGGCGCCGTCGAGGACGGCCAACAGCCCCCGCTCCGCGGAGAAGCCCCGCTCGATCAACCCGCGCAAAAACTCCGCGCACGCCATCTCGTTCTCGGTGGCCGTCTCGACGAACCCCAGGACGATCTTCCGTCCGTCGATCGTGATCCCGACGCCGGTCAGCATCTCGGTGTTCCTCCCGAACGCCTTGCCGTCGAGAAGCAGGGCAACAAAATCCTCGCCGGAAAGGTCGCGTTCCAGCAACTGCTTCAGCTTGCGCGACGAGGCTTCGACGAACCGGCGCGACACCGTCGCCGCAGAGATCCCCATCGCCTCGGGGATCGCCTCCGCCGCCGTTCTGTACGACCGGCAGGAGATCCCCCGCAGGACGCGCAGAAGAAGCCCTTCGTCCAGGCCACGCGGCGTCTGCAGCTGCCGGTAAAGGTCCAGCGGAATCTCCGTGTTCGCGCGGCGGTCGCGCACCCGGGGGACCGTCGTCGGAACCTTCTGGTCGCCCAGGTAGACCGACCCGGGCTGGCGCCCCCAGCGAACGTGCCCCGGACGGCCTTCCGCCCGGCTGTGCCGCGTTCCGGCCAGCGAGGCGACTTCCCGCTGAAGTTCCTCCTCGACGTACATCAGGCCGAGCGGGATCAGCGACTGGATCGCCTCGACCTTCGCGTCGATCGACATCTCAAAGAGCATCTGCCGGGTCTCCTTGACCCGCGTTCCGATCCGTCCTACCGTCTTCATGGAGCGGCTCCTTCCGTGTGTGGTCTGGGATGGCTTGGGCGCCTTCCCTACTACCCCACACAGGGGCCGCTTCGTCAATTTTCAACTAAGATTGGCA
>JAJZRM010000245.1 GCA_021802685.1 Deltaproteobacteria bacterium
TCCTCTCCGGCTACACGGCCAAGGTGGCCGGGACCGAGCGGGGAGTCGTGGAGCCGCAGGCCACGTTCAGCACCTGTTTCGGGGGCCCGTTCATGCCATTGGACCCTTCCGTCTACGCAAAGCTACTCGGAGAGAAAGTAGCCGCCCACAACGTCAAGGTCTGGCTGGTCAACACGGGGTGGACCGGCGGTCCGTACGGCACGGGGCGCCGGATGGAGATCGGTCACACCAAGACGATGCTCCGGGCCGCGCTCGCCGGGAAACTGGACGGCGTCGAGATGAAGGCGGATCCGATCTTCGGATTGCGCGTGCCGAAGAGCTGCCCCGGCGTGCCGTCCGAGGTCCTGGACCCGAGGTCGACGTGGAAGGATCGCGCGGCGTATGACCGGACGGCGCGTAAGCTGGCCGGCATGTTCCAGGAAAACTTCGCCCAGTACGCTGATCAGGTGACGCCCGAGGTCCGGGCCGCGGGTTTCCGCAAAACGGGCTGACAATTCGGGCCGGACTGCTTCTTCAGCCTCGGTCCAAAGCGGATGTCGCAAGTCGAGTCGCGAGTTTGTCGCAAGTTGTGTCGCAAGATTGTCGCAAGTTCAGCCCGTCTCCTTCATCCGGTAAACGAGCTTGTTGGTCGCCCCCTCCGATATCAACAACCCCATGCCCGCCATGGCTTTCAGGTCCCGTTGCAGAGCCGTGCCTCTGAAGTCCCTGGCGATCGTCATCTTTCGTCTTCCGTCCATGCCTTCCTCGCCCGGACGTCCCCGATCAGGCCGCGCACGCCCTGGTTGTCCGAGGGGTTGATCCAGAGCATCTTGCCGAAAATCCGCTCCGCTTCCTCGAAACGGCCCACCCGCCAGAGACAGAGTCCGAAGCCCTGCATGCAGCGGAGAAATGGTCGATTGTCGATCAAGCCCCACGGCAGCACACCCTCGAATCCGTCTCCCAGGGAAAGTTCTCCGATGCGCAGGCCCACTTCGTAGTGCCGGATCGCCTCCTCGGGAATACGATCGAAGGCGAAATTACCGAGATGGGCATGTGCGTCCAGGCAGCGCAGGTCGGCTTTGCAAATCTCCATGAGAATCTTGTCCGCTCCGACGAAGTCACCGGCGTTCTTGAGATCGATGGACTTCGTGATGGGGTCATCGGACGGATCGTCCTTGTCCTCGCCGGGCAAAACCTGCTCCATCTCGTACTCCGGCCGCGGGCCCCGGGCGATGATCGGCTTGGCCCACTCCTCGATCGGCTCCCCTTCCTCGCCCCAGTATTCCTCCTCGGGATCCCAGATCCCCCGGTCCGCAAGCCGCAGAGGGACGAGACCGAGAATGGGCACATCCAACCGCGTGGTCTCTATCTCCCCGGACAGATACGGGTGGCCGGCGTAACTCCACTGCTTGCGCGGTTTCACCACGACGATCTCGCCGGGAATCACTTCCCAGAGCCTGCTTGCGCGGAGTGTAACGACCCGATCGCTCCCAAGCAATCGGCAGTGAGCGGCGTTCTTCTTGACCGAGAGCGCAACCAGTTCCAAGGGCCTGGTCAGGTCGAGGTCGGCAGCCGTCACTTTGTGTTTGCGTCGACCGAGCGCAGGCACAGTGGTCTCCGGCGGGAATGGATCCAGACCGAGCCACCTGCGGTACGCCGCCACATGGCGGGCGCCGCCCGATCTCTGCGGTAGCACGACATCGGCGGCGGCCACCACGTACCCGGAGCCGTCCTCGCGGCGGCACCTCGCCGTCAGTCCACGGCGCTCGTTTCCCTCGTAGTCGAACCCGATCACGGAAACCGGTTCGCCGATGACGAACCCGTCGCAAGGAACGACGACGTTGTCCTTGAAGGCCTCCCGAAAAGCACGGTGAGCCTCGTCGTCGTTGGAGGCCCCTGCTGTGATCGCCTTGACCAGTTGATCGAGTTCGGCGAGGCTCCGGTCGTCTCGTCCCGTTCGGCTCATCGCTCTCCTTCCTTCACGGTTCTACCCAAAGCGGATGTCGCAATTGACCTCAGAGCTGCTATCCTGCCATCCCGGTCCCGCAGAATCCGTCGAAGACCATGTCCCCCAGCTCGGTGTAATGGAGGATGTACCGCATGATGGCATTGTGCGGCACCTTGGTGTGGCAGGAGTGGGCGTTGTAGATCGGGTCGTAGGGCTTGCCGCAGTGCTTGATGAAGTCGGCGATGAAGTTGTTATGCTTCATGGCGTCAACTTCCAATATCCGCCCCTGTCGGGACCGACCCGGCGAAGGATCCCCTTTTTCTTGAGCTTCGTCAGGTTTTTGTCGATGGCCGTCGTGCTGATGCCGACTTCCCGCGCCATTTCCCGAATAGCGACATGCTTGTCGCGATGGATCAACCGGAGAATGTGCCGTTCGGTTTCTCCCATCTTCTCTCCCAACTTCTCTCCCAACTTTTCTTCCAACCGTTCTACCAACTCCTCCCAACCATCTCCGAACCTCTTCTCCGGACCCTCCTTACCCTCCTTCAGAGCGAATTCGGGCGACCGTTGGAATGTTGCCCGGAAAAACGTATCGCTCGTGAAGGTCGGCTTGCGGAGGCCCGCCGCGACCATGGCCTCCTTCATCTTCCGGATGCCCATGCCGATGCGCTCGACCTTGTGCAGGCGGAAGAAGAGGTCCGCGATCAACTCGTTCCGCCGGATCGAAACCGTGCCGAGGTCCGGGACCGACAGGCCCTTCGGTAGCCCGCCGGGGTTCACGATCTCCACCCGGTCATCAAAGACCTCCACGCTGACCTGTGTGCCGGTGATGCTGTAGTCGCGGTGCATGAGGGCATTCACCAAGCCCTCGCGCAAAACCTCGAGCGGGATCTCGTAAATGTCCTCCCGGTTGACACCCCGGATTTCGCTGCGGACGTTCAGGTGTTTTTCGAGGAACGCGACGGCCTCATTGAATTGGGTGAGCAAATCATCCCGCACATCACGCCGGTCGTAAATGCGAAGCCTGTCCCTTCCCTTGAACGCAAGGAGCGTCATTTGCGCCTGATGCAGGTGGTCGTAGGCGTCCTTGGCGAAGAAGAGAATACCCGCGTTTTTGACCCGATTCTCGTCGGCAACCTTGAGGCTGCGCAGGAAGTCGGGGACGGCGGTGGCGCCGATGCGGATGCCCGCTTCCTTGTTGAACGCGCGTATCTTGGCCCTGGAGACATCGTCAAAGGTGAATCCCTTGACCGTCTTCTCCTCAAACGGCAGAGGCTCGTTCTCCGAGAACATGATCCGCAGCTCGTCGTTGCTCATCTTCTGGGTGCTGCCGTCGAGCCGCCGGTAGTAGCCGGCGCCGCAGGAGTACGGCTTCTCCGAGCCTTCCGGCACGACGACGGCCACGACCTCGCTGACCTGCGAAAGCCCGGTGGAGATGGTCGGCTTGCAGTTCCGGGTCAGGCTGTTGATCTTGGCCTTCAGGTCGTTGGTCATCCGTTCGCCGACAACGATTCCATCGTCCCGCACACCGAGGAGAATCGTCCCGCCCTTTGCGTTGGCGAAGGCCACGATGTCCTCGTCAATGCGCGGCGTGTAGCGCTCCTTGAACTCCACCGTGAGGCCTTCGCCCTCGCGGACGAGGAGCTTCACCTGCTCGGCGGTGATGGCGTGGTCCGTGAGGTTCATTCCAATATTATCCTTACCTTGCCGGGTTCCTTGCCCTTGGTAAGCTCGTCCAGGTATTCCTCGAACCGCTTCCTCATTTCCGCCGGTGTGGCCAGTGACACGCCCATTGCGGCTGGTCGAACGGCAACCACCGTTCGCCCCAATCTTGCCCCAATCTAAAGTCAATCCTGGACCACGTAGCAAGATGGGCATCAACAGGCGGCTCGCCTTGGCCGCCGCTCACGACACCTTCCGCTGCGCCTGCATGTAGGCCCGCAGGATCGCGTTACTGCGGGGAGGGAAGAACCGCTCCTCCCGCCTTTGCGCGCTTGATCGACCTTTTCACCTCGGGCCCGGTGTTGGCGGGGACGATCCGGACCTCGGGGTGCTGAAGGGAATATACCCGAAAAATCTCGTCGGCGAACGCCTGTCCTATCTCGTCGATCCCCGCAAAATCCAGGATCACGACCTTGAACCGTTCGAACCGGGCCAGCAGGCGTTTTGCCTGGGATCGGGAAATGAGCTGCTCGGCACCGTGTTTCACCAATCGCACGGGAACGACCGTCCGATTGAAACCGAAATCTTTCGGCGAAGCGCTGTACTTATCGAAGACCTGCTTCACGGTCAGATCGCTCCGGTTCCGCAACGACATGAATACGGTGGTTCCTTCCCGCGGACGATCATGGTCCAGGATCCAATCTTCTTCCTCTCCCATCTCGTGAGAGAAGAATACGCCTCCGGAAAGAATCCTGTAATCGTCGAACATGCGGGAGGTGAAAAAGATCCCCTCTCCGGTGTGGCGCTGCGGATCGGTCGTAAGTTTCCCTTTCGCGAGCTCGAGAATAGCGTGTCGCTCATCCTCGAGGCCCAACTCCGCCTGAATCTTCCGGAAAATTCCAATCCCGTCATCGGCGATCCACAGGGTTGTCGTGGCAGCTGTCGTTTCCACCGTCACGGTCACACGGGTTCCGCTGGAATGATCGATGGCGTTGTTCACCATTTCCGTAAATCCGTGCTGCCAGATGTTGAACACGTTTTCGCGTAACCCGGTGAGAAGGGGGACAACCTCCTGCCTCCAGAACCGGTCCTCTTTCAATCCTTCCAGCGGAGCGGTAAGAGTTTTCGAGGTCAACGTCACGAGCCCGTAAGAACGCTGCCGGGTATTCCCTTGGGCGGAAACGAGCCCCTCTTTGACCAAACTTTGCATATGGTGGTTCACGGCCTGACGGGTGATGCCGAACCGTTCCATAGCGCATGCGGCCACATCTTTCGGATGGAGGGGAATGGAATCGAGAAGGAATTCACGGATTTCCGATGCCCGCCTTGTCACTTTCACAACGTACCACCCTACCCCAGAGGGGATTGTCAAACATCCTTACGGATATTGTCAAACATAGGGTGTGCC
>JAJZRM010000246.1 GCA_021802685.1 Deltaproteobacteria bacterium
CTCCTTCAACTGGGCGGATTGGACATCGGGGGCAGTGATGGGAGAAAAAGCGAGAATCAGAAGAGAGAAAAGCCCAAAGCGTGAAAAAACGCGCAGAAACCGGCCGCTACAATACCAACATTGCATGGGGGAAAACCTCCTTTCCGGAATTTCTTACGAAACGGGGAAACGATATGTCCCCCCCGCCGACCGGCGGGGATCATGCCGCATCACTGGTGGCGGCAGATTCGGATCATGGAATCCGGCACGGAGATCACCCCCTTTCCTTGTTTTACTGACATGGACGATCTTATCGTTACCATCGTTTCGGCCCCTGGAGCAAGAACTTGTGGAACTCTCGCAGCTGATCGCGCTGGCCCGCGATGGCACCAATGGGACGAAGATTTCGCTCTGAAACGTTGGATGGACCGAAGGTGTCGGGTCATCGGCTACGATAACGCGGAGCGAAGAGGAGATCATCGGCATTTCCGGTATGTCGAGACGAAATACGTTTTCCGGAGTGTGCGGCAGCTTGTCCGGGATTTTCAGTCCGATGTCGAACGGTACAAGGAGAGATCCCATGAAAATTAAAAAGGTGAAGATCGGCATCCGAAGCGTCGAGTCCGCCATGGAGGATTTCGTCAAGACGGCCGAGGCGATCAAGCGGGGAGAAAAGGTGAAGAAAGAAAGCGGGGTCTACTTCACCAGCCTCGAGGCCTTCCGGAAGGCGCTGACGCCGCAGCGGCTGGGTCTGTTGCGCCTGATCCGGGAATCGGCGCCTGCGTCACTCCACGAACTGGCGCGATCGGCCCGTCGGAACATCAAGAACGTCTCCGACGACGTGAGGTATCTCGCCCAGGTGGGGTTGATCGACCTGCGGGAGGGCGACAAAAAGGTTTCGGCACGCGTCAGCTACGACAAGATTCTGCTGGAGATCGCGGTTTGACGGGAATCGCTGCATGTTTCAGAAGTTTGTAAAACTCTTGGATCTGATCACGGTGGTCGGTGATGCCCTCGCTGTTCGCGATCTCTACCTGGCTGGCAATTTTGCCGGCATCCAAGAGAGCCTGCCACTCGATTGCCTTTTTCAGAAGTTCGGCCACCCGCGGTGGTTTTGGCTCCTTGGGCGGTTTCGGAGCGCCCTGGAGAGGTGGAACGGCGCATACGATCCGGTCGACAGGCGCTCGGCGCATCACGCTGCCGACCGGCCCATTCTTGGACACTCCCTTGTGTTCCAAGGAGATCTCGACGGTTTGCTCGCGGTAGGTGGTCACCGGGGCGTCGTGTTGGCTGACCTGAGCGTTATGCACAATCCGAAAGCAGACGTCGGGTTCGACCAGCCCGGGGCGGGTTCGCATATTGGTACGTCCGGGGAGCCACGTAAATAGTAGGGCCTCAAGGGGTTTTTCCTCTTGAGGCCCTTTCTTTTGCGGCTCCCTGGGCAGGACGAGAAGCGAGGCTTCCGCCGACTGATTAAGGAGGAGAAGGCGCCATGGATGGCGCCGCCAGGAAGCCGAGGGGAGGCTACCTGAAGCCGGAATCCCATTTCCGGACATCATCTTCAGAAATCCGCCGCTAAAACATCCGTCGGACGGCGTGGACCCGGAATACGAGCCTATGCGGAAGTTGACTCATTCCACTTGTGACTTTACCCGAACTGGCCAATGCGCAAAGCCTCGGGGCATACTTCCAGGAAATTGGAGATTTCCTTTTCCTGTTCGCGGCAGGGCGCCTGGAGGGCGCAATTTTCGCCGGGCACGGCAGAGTGGGCGATTCGGAACCAGATCTCCGGCCCCGAAGACCAGCGACGAAAATTTGATGAATTCCCTTCGGTTCAGGTCTTTCTTGCTCATGACGGATGCCTCCGCAGCGACCGGACAACCTCCGCCTCAAGATATTTCGAAAAAACTCGAAGGATGTAGAGGATTTCAAATCGGGCGTGCTATAGGATTTCCCGGCCGTTTCCCTGTATAAATGAAGGAAAGTCACATATCCCTGCCGAGAGGTCCATCGCGATGAGAGGCGACGAGCGGCGCATCGTCAGCGAGGAAAAAGCGATGGAGGTCGCGGAGGCGTCCCGCCAGGACGACATCAGGGAACCCGGTTTTCTCAAGGAGTTGTTCCTCGGCAATTTCCGGATCGAACTGATCCACCCGTTTCCTGAAGAGCCCGAACGGCCGGAATTCACCGAATTCTACGAACGGTTGAAGGAGTTCCTCCGCCGGGAGGTGGATCCCGTTGCGATCGATACGACGGGGGAGTACCCCCCCCGCGTCATCGACGGGCTGCGGAAACTGGGCGCGTTCGGGATGAAGATCCCCACCGATTACGGTGGTCTGGGCCTGGGCCAGCCCGAGTACGACAAGGTGATGAAACTGCTCGGATCGACCTGCGGGAACATCACCGCCCTGCTAAGCGCCCACCAGTCGATCGGCGTTCCCCAACCGCTCAAGGCGTTCGGCACCGAGGAGCAGAAGCGGAAGTACCTTCCCCGCCTTGCCCGGGGAGCCATCAGCGCATTCGCCCTCACCGAGCCGGACGTCGGCTCCGACCCGGCCCGCCTGGCGACGACCATCGAAGACCGGGGCGACCATTACCTTCTGAACGGAGAAAAACTCTGGTGTACCAACGGGACCCTCGCCGAGATCATCGTGGTTATGGGACGGAATCCCGCAACCGACCAGATCAGCGCCGTCGTCGTGGAAATGGATTCGCAGGGCGTGCAGGTCGGACAGCGATGCCGGTTCATGGGACTGCGCGCGCTCGGGAACGCGGTGCTGCGCTTCACGGACGTGAAGGTCCCCAAGGAGAACTTGATCGGCCGGGAGGGGGAGGGTCTGAAGATCGCGCTGGCGACCCTGAACACCGGACGCCTCGCCCTGCCCGCCGGCGTCGTGGGCGTTTCCAAGCGGATGCTGGAGATCTGCCGCTCTTGGTGCAACGAACGTGTGCAATGGGGGCGCCCCGTCGGAAAGCACGAAGCGATCGCCGGGAAGCTGGCGACCATGGCCGCCACGACGTTCGCCGTGGAATCCGTCACGGACCTGGCCGGCCATCTCTCCGACCGCAAAGGGTACGACATTCGCGTGGAAGCCGCGGCGGCGAAAGAGTTCGGCTCCGAATGGGGCTGGAGCATCGTGGACGACGCCATGCAGATTCGCGGAGGAAGAGGGTACGAAACCGAAACTTCATTGGCCGCCCGCGGGGAGTCCCCGATCGGCGTGGAGCGCGCCATGCGGGACAGCCGCATGGACTGGATGTTCGAAGGGTCCACCGAGATCATGCACCTGTTCATCGCCCGGGAGGCCGTGGATAGGCATTTCCAGGTGGCCCACGCCTTGGTGGGCCCCAATATCTCCGCCAGGGCGAAGATGGAAGCCCTTCCGCGGATCGTCGGGTTCTATGCGGCATGGTATCCCACCCGGTTCGTCGGGTGGGGATATTGGCCGAAGCACAGGGAGTTCGGAGAGCTGGCCACCCATCTGCGTTTCGCCGAGCGGATGAGCCGGCGCCTCTCCCGGGCCATCTTTTACGGGATGCTGTTTCACCGGGGCGGCCTTGCACGAAAGCAAGCGTTCCTGCGTCGCCTCGTGAAAGCCGGGATCGACCTGTTCGCCATCAGCGCCACGGTCAGTCGTGCCGATCGCATGGTCCGCGACGGGAAACCGGACCACCAGGAAGCCGTCGAACTGGCGGACCTCTTCTGCCGGATGGCCCGCCGCCGCGTCAAAGGAGCTTTGCGGGATCTGTGGCGCAACGACGATGGAAGGATGTACCGGGTCGCAATGGACGTTTTGGACGGGCGCCACTCCTGGCTGGAGCAGGAGGAATCTCCGGCCACGGGGGATGACAGCGCGAGGGACACTCCGGAGCCGGTTTGAGGGGATCGGTTTAAGGGATCGCATACTGTTACATTTTCGGAGCCATGCAAACATCAGGGCCTCTTGCGGAATCCCGTATGAGGCCCTTCCCTTTGCGGCTCCTTCAGGCAGGACGAGAAGCGACACCGCTGCTGGCCATGGATGGCCGAATGCAGACGATGGCCAGGGATGGCCACGGAATTTGTTGTCTCTGCCGAACGGGCAGTGAGGAGTAGCGGCCGTGGAAGGCCGCGACAGTACGCGTAGGCGGGCGGCGAAGCGAGCGCAGGAAGCGCGAGCGCGAGCCGCGCTACGTCGTGGAGGTCCACGCGGTCCGTTTCAGCGGAAAGTGCGGGAAGGAGGAAACCGACACCCTCCCCGTCCAACCTAATGTCGTATCAATCAACCATCGAAGGGAGAACGTCATGCCAAGCTATCACAAACTCTACACGCCGCAGGATACCGCCGTCGTGTTCATCGACCACCAGCCGCAGATGACCTTCGGCGTTGCGAACATGGATCGCGCTTCCCTGATCAACAACGTCACGCTTCTCGCCAAATGCGCGAAGGAATACCGGGTACCCGCCGTGCTCACCGCCGTTGAAACGGAGTCGTTCAGCGGTTACATCTGGCCGCAGTTGCTCGACGTGTTTCCCGGCCAGCCCATAGTGGAGCGCTCTTCCATGAACGCTTGGGACGACGCCGGATTCCGAAAAGCCGTCGAAGCGACCGGACGGAAGAACATTCTCCTTACCGGGCTGTGGACGGAAGTTTGCGTTGCGTGGCCGGCCGTCGAAATGCTGGGTGCGGGTTACAACATCTACGTTGTCGAAGACTGCTGCGGCGCAACCTCCGTTGCTGCACACGACGCGGCGCTATCGCGCATGGTGCAGGCCGGCGCGGTGCGGTTGACGACCATCGCCGCTCTCCTCGAATGGCAGCGCGATTGGAAGAACAAGGAACATTACGATGCCCTGATGGGATTGATCAAACAACACGGCGGCGCTTACGGCAGCGGCGTCGAATACGCATATACGATGGTTCACCACGCGCCGCAGTCCGCACAGAAACCGCAAGTCGTGCCGAAGAAAGCAGCGTAAGGCATGACGCAAGGCAATGCCGTCACGGTCTGCATCTCGCGCACGGCGAAGCCC